>CAHJXG010000416.1 GCA_903644035.1 Rhodospirillales bacterium | reverse complement strand
GGCGGCACCGGCCACGTGATCGAATACGCCGGGGAGGCCGTGCGCGGCCTGGACATGGCCGGCCGCATGACCGTCTGCAACATGAGCATCGAGGGGGGTGCGCGCGCCGGCATGGTCGCGCCGGACGACACGACGTTCGACTACATCAAGGGCCGCCCCTTCGCTCCGCAGGGCGAGGCGTTCGACCGCGCCGTGGAGTATTGGCGCACCCTCCCGTCCGATCCCGGCGCGCAGTACGACCGCGTGGTCACGCTTCATGCGTCGGAGATCGCGCCCATGGTCACATGGGGCACCAGCCCGGAGACGGTGCTGCCGATCACCGGCGCCGTGCCAGACCCGGCCTCCGTCGCGGACGAGGCCGCCCGGGTGCAGATGCAGCGCATGCTCGACTACATGGCGCTCACCCCCGGCCAGAAGCTGTCGGACATCCCGGTCGACGTCGTGTTCATCGGCAGCTGCACCAACGGCCGCATCGAGGACATCCGCGCCGCCGCCCAGGTCGCGCGCGGCAAGCACGTCGCCCCGGGCGTGCGGGCGATGGTGGTGCCGGGCAGCGGCCTGGTGAAGCAGCAGGCGGAGGCGGAGGGCCTGGACCGGGTCATGCTGGATGCCGGGTTCGAATGGCGCGAGGCCGGGTGCAGCATGTGCCTGGGCATGAACCCCGACAAGCTGACGCCCGGCCAGCGCTGCGCCAGCACCAGCAACCGCAACTTCGAGGGGCGGCAAGGCCCCGGCGGACGGACCCACCTGCTGTCGCCCGCCATGGCCGCCGCCGCCGCGGTCACCGGCCGCCTGACCGACGTGCGGGAACTGGCGTGATGCAGGCGTTCACCGTCCTCACCGGCATCGCGGCGCCGTTGCCGCTCGCCAACGTCGATACCGACAAGATCATCCCGGCGCGGTTCCTCAAGACCATCAAGCGCACCGGCCTGGGCGTGCACCTGTTCGACACGCTGCGCTTCGACGGCACGGGCGCCGAGCGGCCGGACTTCGTGCTGAACACCGAGCCGTATCGCCGGGCCGAGGTGCTGATCGCGCATGAGAACTTCGGCTGCGGCTCCTCACGCGAGCATGCGCCCTGGGCGCTGCTGGATTTCGGCATACGCTGCGTCATCGCGCCGAGCTTCGCCGACATCTTCCACACCAACTGCTTCAAGAACGGCATCCTGCCCATCGCGCTGCCGCGCGAGCTGTGCGACCGGCTGATGGAGGACGCGCGCATGGGCGGCAACGCGCGCCTGACCATCGACCTGGAGCGCCAGGTGGTGGTGCGGCCGAGCGGCGAGGAGATCCCGTTCGCCATGGATGCGCTGCGCAAGCACCTGCTGCTTAACGGCCTCGACGATATCGGCCAGACGATGCAGCGCGGCGCTGCCATCGACGCCTACGAGACGCGCCTTCGTCAGCAGGCACCCTGGATGCCCGGCATCACGGCCACTTAGGACACACGACATGGCTGCAAACAAGAAGCTGCTGGTGCTGCCTGGCGACGGGATCGGCCCGGAGGTGATGCGCGAGGTCCGCCGGGTCATCGACTGGATGGAGCGCCGGCGCAGCGTCTCCTTCGACATCAGCGAGGACCTGGTTGGCGGCGCCTGCATCGACCAGCGCGGCACGCCGATCTCCAAGGAGACGGTCGCCAAGGCGCTCGCGGCCGACGCCGTGCTGTTCGGCTCCGTCGGCGGGCCGCGCTGGGACAAGCTGGGCTTCGACATGCGGCCGGAGATCGCGATCCTGACGCTTCGGCGGGAGCTGGGCCTGTTCGCCAACCTGCGCCCGGCCATCGTGCTCGACCCGCTGGTGGACGCCAGCACGTTGAAGCCCGAGGTGATCCGCGGCCTCGACCTGATGATCGTGCGGGAAAGCACGGGCGGCCTGTATTTCGGCGAGCCGCGGGGGATCGAGACCCTGTCGGACGGGCAGCAGCGCGGCATCAACACCGAATCCTACTCCACCCACGAGATCGAGCGTGTCGCGCGCGTGGCGTTCGAGCTGGGGCGCAAGCGGCAGGGTCGCGTGTGCAGCGTCGAGAAGGCCAACGTCATGGAGAGCGGCCTGCTGTGGCGCCAAGTCGTCACCGCGCTGCATGAGCGGGAGTACGGCGACGTCGCGCTGTCCCACATGTATGCCGACAACTGCGCCATGCAGCTGGTGCGCAACCCCCGGCAGTTCGACGTGATCGTCACGACCAACCTGTTCGGCGACCTGCTCTCCGACCTGGCCTCGATGCTCACCGGCAGCCTTGGGATGCTGCCCTCGGCGACGCTCGGCGCGCCCGACAGCTCCGGCCGGCGCCATGCGCTGTATGAGCCGATCCATGGCAGCGCCCCCGACATCGCGGGCAAGGGCATCGCCAACCCGATGGGGCAGATGCTGAGCTTCGCCATGCTGCTACGCTACTCCTTCGAGATGGAGGACGAAGCCGCGCTGATCGAGCGCGCCTGCACCAACGTGCTGGCGAGCGGCATCCGCACCGCAGACGTCATGGTGCCGGGCACCGCGAAGGTCGGGACCTCCGTCATGGGCGAGAGCGTGCTGCGCGAGCTGGAGAAGCTTTCAGCCTGAGAGGAGCCGCTAGGGAGTCCGGTTCTTCAGCGTGCGCTGCAGGTCCCGCTCGATCGGCTCAAGGTTCATCGCGGATTGGGCCATGGCCACCTCCCGCCACTCCGCGACATCCGGAACATGGGTGGGGTTGTCCCGCAGCAACTCGCGCTTGATGAACGGGAACCCGGTCTGCATCAGCTGCCGCCACAGGTCGCTGGTGGGGTTGAGCGGCTGGCGGGCCACGGCGAGGTTGCGGATGTGCCTTGTATGGTACTGCCGCGCCCGGATCGTCGGGTCCGCGAGGTTCGGGCCGGCCTCCGTGTGGTCCATCAGCAGCTCGGGGTCCAGGTCGCTGACCAGGCGCTGATACGGCCAGACTGCCTGGCAGGTGAAGCCGGCCTTGAGCATGGCCTGGGTCAGGCCGATCTCATACAGGCGGACCAGCCACATCTTCGACCAGGTCGGCCGCACCGTGGCCCAGAACGCGCGCCAGGCCTCGCTCGCGACGACCCGGGGGCTGAAGGCGATCAGGTAGGATTGCAGGTGGTAACGGGTCTGCCAGCTCTCGGTGCAGCCCCAGATGTCGGCTTGGGCGAAGTCGAACGCGTCGATCAGGTCGTGCAGCGGGCGGATCGGGCCATAGACGCTGTCGTTCGCCATGACGACCATCTCGGTGTCTGGGCGCGGCAGCTGCAGGATCTCGAACCCCTCGCGCCAGGCGCCGAAGTCGTATCCGACGTTGCTGCGGATCAGCACGCCGGCGCAGATGCCCTGCAGCGCCGCCATGGCGGCCGGCCGCAGGAAGCCGGAGTTCGTGACGAACACGATAGACAGGCCGGCCTCCGCGAGGCTCCGCACATGGTGCAGCACGTGGTCCCGCACGTCGCCGGCGCCGTCCCAATGAACGTAGACGCACACCTTGGGACCGAGCGTCATCTCGCCCTCGGGCCAGCGGCTGAGCAGGCGTTGCGGGCTGCGGCGGCTCATGACGAGGTGGCCGAGCGAGGGCAGCCACTCGTACCGCATGGCGCGGTAGGGCGGCCGCAAGGCCTGGCGCAGGATGCTCGACGCCACGCTAGGCGCGCCTGGCGTCTGCGTCCGGCGGGGCGATGCGGGCCGCGATGTCGTCCGGCAGCGGCCATTCAGGATGCGCCCCCGCGATCTCGGTCGTCAGGGCCGCGGCCTCGTCCTGTGCTCCCAGCAGGTCGAGCGATTGCAGCTCACCGCGCAGCGCCGCCCACCAAAGGTCCGAACCCAGCGGCGTCGCGGCGCGGACACGGGCGAAGCGGCTGCGGCCCACCGCCGGCTCGCCCGCGGCACGGCCGTCCGGACCAATCTGCGCGTCCAGCACGGCCAGGAAGAACAGGCAGTCCCGCTCATGGGCGTCGAGCGGCAAGGAACTGCCGGGCTGGGCAAAGCCGGTGGCCAGGTCGGAGCGGCGCACCACCTCACGCGCGGCCTCGTGCTGCCCTGCGTTCACCAGGCGCATCATCTCGGGGTAGCCCATCCTGACGTCGGGATGCGCCTTGACGACCGAAGCGACGAGCGCCGCGGCTGCCGGCCCATCGCCGGCCGTCTCGATCGCCTGCAGCTCACCGCGGAACGCCGCCCACCAGAGCGGCAGG
>CAHJXG010000415.1 GCA_903644035.1 Rhodospirillales bacterium | reverse complement strand
AACGTCGGCCTGTTCCACGCCACCATGGCGATCTTCAACGCCTGGTGCGACCGCATGCCGGTGATCGTGCTGGGCGCGACCGGCCCGGTCGATGCCGCCAAGCGCCGTCCCTGGATCGACTGGATCCACACGTCCCAAGACCAAGGCGCCATCGTGCGGCCGTATGTGAAGTGGGACGCGCAGCCCGCCTCTCCGACCGCTGCGCGCGAGGCCCTGTTCCGGGCGGCCTGGTTGGCCAGGACCGCGCCATGCGGCCCCGTCTACGTCAACCTGGATGCCGCGATGCAGGAAGCGCCGCTGGCCGAGCCGCTGCCGCCGATTGACTGCGCCCGCTTCATGCCGCGCGTACAGGCCGGGCCAGACCCGGCGCTGGTGGACGCCGCGGCCGCTTTGCTGCGTGGCGCCGAACGTCCCGTGATCCTGGCAGGCCGCGTCAGCCGCAGCGAGGCGGCCTGGGCGGACCGGGTTCGGCTGGCGGAGGCGCTGGGCGCTCGCGTCGCGACAGACCTCAAGGTCGGCGCCGCCTTTCCGACCGACCACTCGCTCCATGCTGGCAAGCCCGGCGTGTTTCCCGTGCCGGAGACGGTCGCGGCGATCCGCGAGGCGGACGTCATCCTCTCGCTCGACTGGGTCGATCTTGCGGGCACGCTGAAGACGGCGTTCGACGGCGCATCGCCCGGCGCCCGCATCATCCAGGTCTCGCTCGACCACGTGTTGCACAACGGCTGGAGCGCCGACCATCAGGGCCTGCCGCCGGTCGACCTGCTCCTGGCCGCCGACCCCGACGCGACGGTCACAGCCCTGCTGGCACAGTGTCCCGCCGGTGACACAGCGACCCGGGAATGGCAGGCGCCGCGTCCGGACGCCGAGGCCGCACTGGCGGTGCCGCATCTGGCCGCGGCCCTGTTCGATGCGGTAGGTGAGCGCCCGGTCTCCCTCCTGCATTTGCCGCTTTCATGGGATGGAGGGTTCTGGCCGTTCCGCCATCCGTTGGACTACCTGGGCTCCGACGGCGGCGGCGGCATCGGTGGCGGTCCCGGCATCTCCGTCGGCGCGGCACTCGCGTTGCGGGGCTCCGGACGCCTGTCGGTTTCCATCTGCGGCGATGGGGACTTCCTGATGGGCGTCACCGCACTCTGGACCGCGACGCATTACCGCATCCCGCTGCTGCTGGTGGTGGCCAACAACCAGTCCTTCTTCAACGACGAGGTGCACCAGGAACGCATGGCACGGGAGCGCGGGCGGCCCGTCGAGAACAAGTGGATCGGCCAGCGGATGACCGATCCCGAGCTGGACCTGGCCGGGCTGGCGCGCGCGCAAGGTGCTGAGGGCTTCGGACCCGTGCGGGACGTGGCCGACCTTCCCGACGTGTTCGCCGCAGCGATCGCGACGGTCGAGGGGGGCGGCGTCGCGGTGGTCGATGTGCGGGTGGCGCCGGGCTATACGCCTGCGATGGCCTCCGCCCTCGTGCGGCACGACAAGTGAGCGTGGCTTTGGTTATGCCGCGGCCGGACGCTGGCGCGGGGACGCCGATGCTTTCGGTCGCGAACGTGACAATGCGCTTCGGGACCCCGGCGGACGGCGTGACGGCCGTGGACGACGTGTCGTTCGACATCCGCCCCGGGGAGTTCGTCTCGATCATCGGCCCGTCCGGCTGCGGCAAGTCGACCCTTTTCAACATCGTCGCCGGTCTCCAGCCCGCAACCAGCGGCCAGGTGAGCGTGGAGGGCGCTGCGGTGCGGGGCCCGCACCCGGCGGTGGGCACGGTCTTTCAGGAGGAGTCGTGCTTTCCCTGGCGCAGCGTCATCGACAACGTCGCCTTCCCGCTCGAACTCGCGGGCATGCCGCGAGGCGAACGGCACGACCAGGCGCGCCATTTCATCGAGCTGGTCGGACTGCGCGGCTTCGAGCGGCGGCTGCCGTCCGAGCTGTCGGGTGGCATGCGGCAGCGGGTGTGCATCGCCCGCACCCTGGCCGCCAAGCCGCGGCTGCTGCTGATGGACGAGCCCTTCGCCGCCCTGGACGAACAGACCCGGCTGCTGCTGGGCGACAAGGTGCTGCAGATCCAGCAGACGCTGCGCCAGACGACCCTGCTCATCACCCACAGCATCACAGAGGCGGTGCAGCTGTCGGACCGCGTGCTGGTCATGACCTACCGGCCCGGCCGCCTGAAACGCTTCGTGACGATCGACCTACCGCGCCCACGCACGGCCGAGGTGGTGACCAGCCCGGAATTCGGTGCCGCCGTGGCCTCGCTCTGGGCCGACCTGCGGGAAGAGGCCTCGCGTGGCATGGCCGAGGCGGGCGGTTGAGACGCATCGCTCCCCTGTTCGGCCTGCTGGCGATCTGCCTGCTGATCGTCCTGCTGCAATTTGCCATCGGCGCCGGGATCGTCGACGAATACACGGTGCCGCGCCCCACCGCGATCGCCGCGGCCCTGCCGCGCCTGCTGGCCGAGGAGGGCATCCTCACCCGCTTCCTGACGACGGTGGCCGAAACCTTCGCGGCCGGCGCGGCGGCCACCCTGGTCGGCACCGGGCTCGGGGCCGCGCTGTATCGCTGGCCACTCATGCGGCGGTCGTTCGAACCCTGGGTCGCCGTGCTCGCGGCAGCACCTCTGGTACTGGCCTATCCGCTGTTCCTGGTGCTGTTCGGCCGCTCCTCCAGCACGGTCGTGGTCATCGCGTTCGCTTCTGCCCTGCCGCCCGTGGTGCTGCAGACCGTCGCCGGGTTTTCAGCCGTGCGACCGGTATTGCTGGCGGTCGGACGGTCGTTTGGCCTGGGACGGGCGGCCGAGTTCCGCCGCGTGCTGTTGCCCGCGGCCCTGCCCAGCGTGTTCACAGGCCTGCGCTTGGCGCTGATGTTCGGGCTGATCAACGTGGTCGGGGTGGAGTTCCTCATCAACCTGGGTGGGCTGGGAGCGCTGATCAACGACCTGTCGGAGCGTTACGACCTGCCCGGCACCTGGGCCGCGATCGGCTTCGTCGTGCTGGTCAGCGTCTCGCTTTTCACCGTGCTGGACGGGGGGGAGCGATGGCTGCAGCGGCGTCGTTGACACGGTCCTTCGTGGGCGGACCGGCTGGACCCCGACTGGTGGCGGCCATCCTCCTGCTGGGCGGGTGGCAGGCGATGGCGCTGTCTGGCCTCCTGTTCCGGGACGTGGTGCCGCCGTTGGGCGCTCTGGCCGCCGGGCTGTGGAACGTCATCGCGGATCCAACCTTCTGGGCGAACGCGTTGATCACGGGGGGCGAGCTTCTGGCCGCCGTGCTGATCGGCGGCATGCTGGGGGTTGCGACCGGACTGGCGCTGGGTGCGTCGCATGTGCTGTCGGCCGCATTCGAACGCTGGTTCACTTGGCTGGGGCCCACGCCCAAGATCATCCTGTTCCCTGTGCTGATCCTGTTCTGCGGCGTCGGCCCCGCTTCCAAGGTCGCGATGGGCGCCGTTTCCTGCTTCTTCCCGCTGGTGCTCAGCACCGCAGCCGCCGTGCGTGGCGTAGACCCGGTGCTGCTGCGCGTCGCGCGGTCGTTCAGGGCGCGGCCTTGGCAGACGGTGCTCAAGGTCTATCTGCCCGCGACCGTCGCGCCACTGTTGAACGGCGTGCGGCTGGGTTTTGGCGTCGCGCTGATCGGGGTGCTGCTGGCGGAAACGAAGCTGTCGAACCAGGGCGTCGGGTTTGCGGTCATGCAGGCATACGCCCGCTTCGACATGCCCCGCATGTACGGCTTGCTCATCGTGGTTGTGGGCTTCGCAGCCGCGGTCAACGTCGCCTTGGGCCACGCGGCACGTCGGGCTGTGGGCGCCACAAGCAAGAAGGAAACCTAGCCATGCGCCGCCTTTGCCTGATCGCCCTGCTGTCC
Source organism: Rhodospirillales bacterium (assembly GCA_903644035.1). Taxonomy (GTDB): domain Bacteria; phylum Pseudomonadota; class Alphaproteobacteria; order Acetobacterales; family Acetobacteraceae; genus CAHJXG01. Next base: position 8,109 of record CAHJXG010000415.1, on the reverse strand, counting down.
GCCATCGCTGGCGCCATCGTCCCCGGCCCGGTCCTGGCGGATGACGTGCTGAAGCTCGCAATCGGCCAGCGAGGCAACTGGGAGAACAGCGTCTCTGAGCTCGGTCAGGATGCCGGGTTCTTTCGCAGGCACGGGGTGACGCTCGAATTGCTCTATACCGAGGGCGGCGGCCAGACCCAGCAGGCCGTCATCTCCGGCAGTGTTGACATCGGGATCGGCGTCGGCACGTACGGGGTGATCGGCGCGTTCGGCAAGGGCGCGCCGGTCCGGGTGATCGGCAACTCCATGGTCGGTGCCCGCGACCTCTACTGGTACGTGCCTGCCGCGTCCCCGGTGATGTCCATCAAGGAGGCCGAGGGCCGAAGCATCGCCTATTCCACCACGGGATCCTCGACCGACCTGGTCGTACGCGGCTTCCAACGGGTCTTCAACGTCAAGCTGAAGCCCGTCGCCGCGGGCAGCCCTGCGTCGGCCTTCACCCAGACCATGTCGGGACAGATCGATATCGGCTGGGCCTCTCCCCCGTTCGGGGTGGAGGCGGCAACGTCCGGCCGCACCCGCATCATCGGCCGGGGCAGCGATGTGCCCGACTTCGCGGACCAGTCCGTGCGGGTGATGATTGCGAATGCCGGGTCGCTGTCGCGCAAGTCGGACGCGATCGGCCGCTACATGGACGCCTATCGCGAGACCGTTGCCTGGCTGTACTCCGACCTCGCGGCGCTGGACGCCTACGCGAAATGGGCCGGTGTCACGCCCGCGCTGGCGAAGCAGGTGCGAGACGAGTTCTACCCCCGCGCCAACCTTGAGCCCGACCGTATCCACGGCCTGGACTCTTTGTCTCAGGAAGCGGTCGGGCTCAAATTCCTGGCCGCGCCATTGCGGCCGGAGCAGATCGTCACCCTGGTGCAGAACAAGCAGGCGGAGAAGGTGCCGTGACGAGCCTCCGTCCCGTGCTGCTGTTTGCGGCCGTCCTTGTCATGCTGGGCCACGCCCCGGCCCGGGCCGACACGCTGAAGCTCGCCGTCGGCCAGCGCGGCAACTGGGATACGTCGGTGGCCGAACTCGGGCAGCGCGCGGGCATATTCAAGAACCATGGCCTGGACCTGGAAATCCTCTACACCGCGGGGGGCGGCGAGACACAGCAGGCGGTGCTGTCCCGCTCCGTCGATATCGGGGTGGCCGCCGGAACGCTGGGCGTACTGGGGGCCGCAGCCAAGGGCGCGCCGGTGCGGATCATCGGGGGGCAGACGACCGGCGCGTCGGACATCTACTGGTATGTCCCGGCTGCCTCGCCGCTGAGGACGGTCGCGGACCTGGCCGGAAAGACCGTCGCATTCTCCACCGTCGGTTCTTCGACGGATGCGGTCGGGCGGATGGCAATGGCGCAATACGGGGTGCCCTTCCGGATGGTCGCGACCGGAAGCCCGCCCGCGACCTACACGCAGACGATGTCGGGCCAGATCGACGTGGGCTGGGCCGCAGCGCCCTTTGGGGTGGAGGCGCTGCGCGACGGCAAGACCCGCGCCATCTTCCGTGGCAGCGACGTTGCCGCCACCCGGGACCAGACCGTCCGCGTGCTTTTGAGCCATGCCACAGTGTTGGCGCAGAAGAAGGCGCTCGTGGTCACGTTCATGACCGCCTACCGCGAGACGGTCGCCGCCATGTATTCCGACGACGCCGTGCTGAAGGATTACGCCGCCTTCGCTGGCATCCCGGAAACCGTGGCCCGGCAGACCCGTGATCAGTTCTTCCCGATGGCGGCGATCGACCCCAGCCGGATCCTCGGCCTAGCCGCTGTCATGGAAGACGGGGTCCGTTCCAAGTTCATGACGGCACCGCTATCGCCGGAGCAGTTGGCGCAGGTGATCGTCGCCGACCAGTTCAGGTAGCACGTCGTCAGATCCGATGACTCTCGATGGACGCGGGATGGAACAGGGCTTCGGGGGTCAGCAGACGTGAGGACAGGCCCTCCGCATGATGCTGCCGCAGGAACCGTTCGAGCACGTGCCGATTGGGCTCCAGCCCGTAGGACCAGAAATCCTCGCCCATCAACAGGCGTGCCGCCTCCAATTGCTCCTCCACGAAGGGTAGCGTGACCTTCGTGGCCGAGGTGTCGCCCAGTTTCCGCAGCGCCACGGCCTTGGACTGCTCGAACGCCTTCGTCACGGCGTAGGGGAGCCAGGGGTGGGCCTCGGCCAAGCTGCTCCGGATGCCGAGCAGGTGCATGATCGGGAACATGCGGGTGCGTCGGAACCAGTCCGCGGCGGCTTTCTGCGGGTCAGGGTAAAGGTAGCCCACGTCGGGGTGCCCGGCCCGGAAACAGGATGGAGCACGCGGGCCGATTACCGCGTCCAGTTCGCCCGCCGCCAGCATGCCGGAGATGGTGGCCCCTTCCGGCACGGGCTCGATCCGGACATCCAGCGGCAGTGTCACACCGATCTTCTCGACCCGCCCGGCCTGTTCATATCCCCCGCGCACCCAGGTGATGTCCGACGGGCGGACGCCGTGATCCTCCTCAAGGAACAGCCGCACCCACACGTTCGCCGTCAGCTGGTATTCCGGCACGCCGACGCGCTTGCCTTTCAGGTCGGCAGGCACCTTGATCCGGTCCGTCCGCACGTAGACCGAGGTGTGGCGGAACGCCCGGGACGGGAACACCGGGACCGCGATGTAGGGGCACGTGCCAGCCGCGGTCTTCACGCTGTAGCTGCTCATCGACAGCTCGGTGATGTCGAAATCCGCATGCCGGAAGGCGCGAAAGAAGATCTCCTCGGGGTCCAGCAGCATGAACTGCGGATCGACTGCGTCTATGGAGACCGTTCCGTCCACCAGAGGCCGGATCCGGTCGTAATCGCCCACGGCGACGGAGAGGCGAAGCTTGGCCATCGGATAGTCCTACCTGGGTGCCTGGCTGCGGATACAGCTCGGTCCAACCAGTTACCCGCCGTGCCCATCCCCGTCACTACCAAGTGGCGGAACTACGCTTGATAGCGTCCGTCAAGCTCGTGTAATTTCGGTGTGGTGCTGGGTGGCCTTGGATCATGCGGCTCGGAGTGTGATCTGGGCAGACGGGAGGGGCGTGGCCTCGCCGTCAATGGTGGGCGGGACCAGTCCGGTCATGCCCTCGACCTGCATATGGCGGTGCTGGAGTTGCCACTCGTCGTTCTGTTCCAGCAGGACGGCGCCCCGTGCTCGCTGTCGTCCATGAACGTGCCGAGCTTGGGCCAGCGCTGGCGCATGGCGTCGGCGGCCGCGTGCCAGACCTGATGCGCTTTCTCCGCGTCCTCTTGCAGGAACGCCTGGCGCAGGGGACGCCGACGCCATACTTTGCTGGCCCTTGGGCGCATAGGCCAATGCGTTCCTCATCCAATGAACCCGGCACCGTTGCCACGTCGCCCCCGTCACCCGGCGAATCGCCGCCTTGAGACCCTCATGCGCGTCGGAAATCACCAGCTTGGTGCCGCGCAGGCCGTGCTTGACCAGGCTGCGCAGGAACGTCGCCCAGAAGGTCTCGGCCTCGGAAGGACCAATGTGCAGCCCCGCGGTCTCCCGCTTGCCCTCGCTGTCCACCGCCACCTGCGCAGGAGGTCGTCGTCACCGGCCTTTTGCATCAGCTCAGCCAGTGGCAGTCTATGGTCGGTCATCGGGTCCTCTGGGGTCAGGGTTGGTGTGTCGCAACTCCACCCTAAACCGCCGATTCGATGGCCATCCCCATCCTGTCACGAATTCCCACCACATCCGTGGACGCTAGCCGCGCAGCGCGTGGCGGCGCCTCCGCCAACGGGATGAGGGGATCAGCTCACTCCCAGGGCTTCGGCATCAGGGCGTAAGGGACTGCATCGCTGAAACCTGGCTCACCACCACCTCAATGTGATGGAAATTCTGGCATTGCCGAATTCCCCTGGAGGCTGTTCAGCTCTGGTCAACCTATGCTGAGAGAAGGCTTATAAGCAGCGCTCCAAGGGTGGCCCACGCTATCCGACGGGAGAGTAAGCCAGCTTTGCCGCCGCAGGTGCGCATGTTCCCGGCGGACAGGCTTAAGTTGAAAGTCCCCACTCGAACTTCAGGCCATCGAGGCACGAGCCTGCTTGACAGTGTAACACCCGATGTAACACAACGAAGGCCCCGAGCCAGGCTTGGCACTTGCAAACGACTGACATTGCTGCGTGGTCCCTAGGTAGGGGAGTGTCCAACCCCCTCCACCACTCAGGCCGTCGTTGGCGCATGTATGGCCCATATTGACCATGCATTCTGTTCGACACCGATTTCACTTTCGCAGATTCCATATGCTTATCGTCCTGCTTTGGTGTTATCTTGTCTCCACATGAGACGAAGGATTGCAGCGGCAGCATGGCGGTAACGGTCCGGAACGCGCCGCATGACGAGGTCACCGCCCGGCTCCGGCAACAGGAGCTGGTCGCTGGGTTCGGCATGTTCGCGCTCAAGGCGGCGGAGCTGGAACCCGTTCTGGCAGAGGCCTGCCGTGTCGCATCGGTCGGGTTGCAGACCGGGCTGGCCAAGGTGCTGCGGTTCCGACCCGACTCTGACGACCTGCTGATCATCGCCGGGATCGGCTGGCGGCCCGGGGTGGTGGGCCACGCGACGCTGGGCGCCGGGCTGAGCAGTCCGGCCGGCTACGCCCTGCGCACGGGGGAGCCAATCTTGTCGAACAACCTCGGCAAGGAGGACCGGTTCCGCACGCCGGACCTGCTGGTGGAGCATGGGGTCCACAGCGCCATCAACGTGGCGATCGACGCCGCCGACGCCTCGCTCCCGTTCGGCGTGCTGGAGGTGGACGGCACCGCCCGTGGCGAGTTCGTCGCGGCCGACACGGCATTCCTGCAATCCCTGTCAAGCGTGCTCGCGGCTGCGCTGGTCCGGCATGAGACGGAGCAGGCCAAGGACGCCCTGCTGCGCGAGAAGGACCTGCTGATGCTTGAGGTGCATCACCGGGTGAAGAACAGCCTGCAGCTGGTGCGGGCCCTGCTGCAGCTGCAGGCGCGGTCCGCGAGCGACGAGGCGCGGACGCAGCTTGAGGCGGCCGCCGGGCGGATCATGACGATCAGCGCCGTGCACCGGCATCTCTACGAAGGCGGATCGGCGGCGCGGACCGACGCGGCCGCCTACCTGCGCGCGCTGATCGGTGACATCCAGGCCATGGTCGATGCGCCCGAGAACCACCGCGAGATCACGGTCGAAGCCGAACCCCTGAGCCTGTCCGGCGACCAGACCACCCCGCTGGGCCTGATCACCTCCGAACTTGTGGCCAATGCCCTGAAGCACGGGGCTGGCCGCGTGCTGGTCAGCCTCAGCAGCGTGCCCGGCGGCTTGCAGGTTCGGGTCGAGGACGAAGGGCCAGGCTTCCCCCCAGACTTCGCGCCGCGGCTTTCGGGCAGCCTGGGCATGCGGCTGGTCACGGCGCTCGCCAAGGGCGACCCGGCGCAGGCCTTGGTCGTCGACCAATCGGTCGGGCACGGCTGCGTGACCGCCACGTTGAAGCTCTAAGCCTCACGCCAGCTCGACGACGACCGGCACATGGTCCGACGGATGCGGCTGGCCGCGCTCGGCTCGGTCGGGCGTCGCCGAGGTCAGCCGCTCCGCCAGGTCTGGCGACAGCAGCACGTGGTCGATGCGCAGCCCGCGGTCCTGCGGCCAGGCGCCGTGCTGGTAGTCCCAGAAGGTGTAGGCCGGCCCCGAGGGCTGCAGCGCCCGGACCGCGTCGGTCAGGCCGAGCCATTGCAGGGCACGGAACCGGGCGCGGGTCTCCGGCCGCACCAGGGCGTCGGAGGGGGATAGCGTGCCGCGGGCGAAATCCTCATCGGTCGGACACACGTTGTAGTCGCCTGCCAGCAGCACCGCCTGGTCGTCGGCCAACAAGGCTGCGGCGCGGTCGGCCAGCAGCTCCATCCAGCGCAGCTTGTAGTCATAGCCCGCGTCGCCGCCGGAATTGCCGTTCGGCAGATACAGGTTGCCGACGGTGATCGGCCCGAAGGCGTCGCCGACGCGAAGCTCGACGTAGCGGGCCTGGGCATCATCCTCGGGCAGGCCCGGGAGGCCGCGGCAGGTCACCTCGACCGGCACGCGCGACAGGACGGCGACGCCGTTGTAGGATTTCTGGCCGATGACGCTCGCCGAGTAGCCGGCGGCCTCGAACGACGCCGCGGGGAAGCTGGCCGCCTCGCACTTCGTCTCCTGCAGCAGCAGGAGGTCAGGCTGCATCCGGCGCAGCCAATCCGCCACCAAGTGCTCGCGCATGCGGACGGAGTTGACGTTCCAGGTCGCGATCCGCATCGGCGCCGCTCCTTATCGACCGGAGGTTCGGATCGGCCTCAGTCGATCGCGAAACTGGCGCCGCAGCCGCAGCCCGATGTGGCGTTCGGGTTGCGGACCGTGAAATGTGCGCCCATCAGCTCATCGGTGTAATCGAGCTGCGATCCGGCCAGCAGGTCCAGGCTCACGGAGTCGACCAGCACCCGGGCGCCCAACGCCTCGATGACGAGGTCATCCGGCTGGATCGCCTCGTCCAGCTCGAACTTGTATTGGAAGCCGCTGCAGCCGCCCGCCAGCACGGCAACCCGGAGCGCCGCCGGGCGGGACTGCCCGGCTACGATCTCGGCCACGCGCTCGGCGGCGCGGTCGGACACGGAGAAGCGCGTGATGTCGCTGATGCTGTTCATGTGCCAGACATAGCGCGTCCCACCCTCGGATTGAAGGTGCCGATGCGGCATCAGGCCCGCAACCCCTTATAGTCAGGTCCATGTCCCACGCCCCCTACGCCGTCCGGCCTGAGACCTCCCGTGGCCGCCTGCACCCGGAGCCGGAAAGTCCGGGCCGCAGCCCCTATCAGCGGGACCGCGACCGGGTGATCCACAGCTCCGCCTTCCGCAAGCTGCAATACAAGACGCAGGTCTTCGTCAACCACGAGGGCGACTACTTCCGCACCCGGCTGACCCACAGCCTGGAGGTCGCGCAGATCGCCCGCTCCATCGCCCGGGAGCTTGGCCTGGACGAGGACCTGACGGAGGCGCTGGCGCTGGCGCACGACCTGGGCCACCCGCCATTCGGCCATGCCGGGGAGGAGGGGCTGAACACCCGCATGAAGCCCTATGGCGGCTTCGACCACAACGCGCAATCCTTACGCATCGTGACCAAGCTGGAGGACCGCTACGCCGCGTTCGACGGGCTGAACCTGACATGGGAGGCGCTGGAGGGCCTGGCCAAGCACAACGGCCCGCTGCGCCACCCGCCGCCCTACATCGCCGAGTACAACGCGCGCCACCCGCTCGACCTGCACACCCAGGCGGGCGGGGAGGCGCAGGTGGCGGCGATGGCGGACGACATCGCGTATCACAGCCACGATCTGGACGACGGGATGCGGGCGGGGCTGTTCGGTCCCGACGACATCGCGCATCTGCCCGTGGTGGGCGCGTCGCTGGCGCTGGCCCGGCGCTCCAGCCTCGACGTGCCGCCGGCGCGGCTGCGGCATGAGACGATCCGCCGGGTGATCAACAGCTTCGTCACCGATCTCACGGAGGAGAGCCGGCGGCGCATCAAGGCGCTCGCTCCCGCCGATGCCGATGCGATCCGACACGCGAAGAAGCCGGTGATCGCGTTCAGCCCGGCGATGGCGGAGGCGAACCGCGCGATCAAGGAGTTCCTGTTCGCCCACATGTACCGGCACTGGCGGGTGAACCGCATGAGCAACAAGGCCCGCCGGGTGACGGAGGCGCTGTTCGGCCTGCTGCATGAGGACACCAGCATGTTGCCGGACGGCTGGCGCGCGCGCGCCGGGGAGACGGACGGGCCGCGTGCGGCGCTGACGGTTGCAGACTACATTGCCGGCATGACGGACCGTTTCGCGCTCGACGAGCATCGCCGCCTGACCGACCCTTTCACCATCGGCTGACAGGATTTCGAATTGCCAGAAAGTACTGTGCCAGAGAACATCTTCGCCCGCGTGCGCTCCGCCGTGGTGGCGGCGCTGCGCCAGGTCGTGCCGGACCTGCCGGACGACGCCGCGGCCCGGGTGGAGGTCACCCCGGCGCGGGAGGCCGCCCATGGCGACATGGCGACCAACGCCGCGATGGTCAGCGCCAAGGCCGCCCGCCA
>CAHJXG010000414.1 GCA_903644035.1 Rhodospirillales bacterium | reverse complement strand
GCCGCCACCGCCGCCCCCAGCACCACATGCGGTAGCCCGGCCACCCCCACCCAGGCTCCGGACGCCGCCAGAAGCTTGGCGTCCCCCTGGCCCAGCCCGTCCCGCCCGCGCAGCGCCCGATACCCCCCGGCGATCCCGCGGAACGCCAGATACGCGACGGCAGCCGCAACGGCATGGTCCCCCACCTCCTCCGGCTCCAACACCCACGTCGCAACCAACCCCGCCACGACCAGCGGCAACGTCAGCATGTCCGGCAGGCGCAGGTGCTCCCCGTCGATCCAGCCGAGCGCCAAAAGCCACCAGCCCAGTACGCAGTCCGCCCACAGTGGCCCGGCCCCCGCACCCGGCCGCGCCCACAGCGCACCCCCGGCCACGGCCACCGCCGCCAGCTCGATCCACAGATGGAACGGCGCGATCCCCGCCCGGCAGAACCGGCAGTGCCCGCGCAGCATCACAAAACTTACCAGCGGCACCATGTCCCGCGCCCAAAGCGCCCGCCCGCACGCCTCGCACGCCGACCGGGCCAGCGCGACCGGGCGCCCCAGCGGCAAGCGGCGGACCACCACGCCCAGGAAACTGCCGACGAACGGGGACAGCAGCAGCGGCAACAGCCCGTCCAAGCGCGCTCCCGACTCCCACGGCCTCCTTCCGGCACGCCGAAAACGGTGTATAGAACGGCCACCCATGCCACAACCAGGGTCGCCACGGGAATGAACGCGCATAGCTTCCAGATTCGGTGGCGGCGCGGCGTCACGGGCAAGGTCGATTACCGCTTGCGGCGGAGATCACCCGCCATCGCTTCCTGGACCGGATCAACTTGCAAATGGCCTCTTGCACCGCGTCGAGCACCTACGCCGCCAGCTGGCCAGCCGGCAGCAGCCGCGCACGCTATGCTGGGCACCGCAGCAATCCGGTGGTGATTTGGTCGCCGGGCTTGTACGGGACCAATGGCGGCGCGACCACGGTCTTGGCGTCATACCTTTGCTGGTTGTTGGTGGAAGCCAGGGCCGGCGGGTCTTGCCTTATGGCGGAAGCAGCCCGTGGCTGTACCGTTCCCATGCTCTCAGGGTGCGACGAGTTGTTCGGGGCCAAGCTCAGGGCCTCACCAACAATCCTCCGCGAGCGCGCATCGGCATCGTGGAAGCGTCTGCAACACGCGAGGATGCGGCCGCACTTTGGCGCGCGGCATTCCAAGACAACTTGACAGGGACGACCCTCGCATCCATGCGGAACATGGCCTCGCTCGGCTGCACTTGGTCCAACGTCCATCCCGCGACATGGCCTCCCTCGGCAACGGTAACCGTCGGGCCATTGTCCACCTTTACAAGCGCGACGCGTCGTTCCGGACTGATGATCGTGCCCAGCAGGGTCGGTGCTGCCGGAACCGGAAGCGGTTGCGGGACCGCCGCTGTTGGGGTCGCCTGGGCTTTTGGGGGCCGCGGGCGCCGGGTTGGCGATAGGAGTGGCCGCTCCTCCAGGATCTCGTAAGCGCTGGACGGCTGCACTGCAGGCTTGTCGGCCAGGGAGGCGGCAAGCGGCTCGCGAGTACTTGCGGCTGGTTCAATCGCCTCATAGTACCCGTTCGCGGTTTCATACAGCAGGACCAACACTGCGAGGAGCGTCAAGCCAGAACTGATTGCGCGCCGTGACAGCCGTTTCACTTCAACCTCTTCTTCAAAATTGCATACGATGCAAGCTGAAGCTGAACGTTGGCCAATGGCTGTTCATCGGCTGAAAGCGGCGCGGTCCCGTCCTCGGGGACGTGGATGCCCAGCTTCTCGACAAAGATGACAGGCTGGTTCGTCAGGACCTCGTGGAGGAGTTGCCTCACTTGACCCGGCGTTGCCTGGAGCTCCAGCAATACCTCACCCTTCCAGAAACCTTCTTCCTCATTGCCGGGCAGCGTGCGGCTGCTTTGAATGGTCGCGCCCGATGACGCGGCCAACCGTCCAGCCGTGACCTGCATCTCCGCTGCTACAAGCGACGGATCGGTTCCTTGAAGGAAGCCTTTGTTGTCAGGCTCTGAAAGCAAGCCCGACCGCCGCAGTTCGAGCTCCGGCGCGGATTCTGCCAGCCGGTTGTAGTGAGCGAGCAACTGCAAGGAGCGCCCGATCTCCCTGCGGTCTGTGGCGAGGCCATCCAGCATCGGAGATGCAAGCGTTGCCCAAGTCGTCCACAGCACGGCCAGAAGCAAGCCCAAGGCCACGACGCGTCGGACAGGTCTGGAAAGGTTCATGGCGCTAGCCTCGCTATCTTCATCTTGACCTCGAAGCGGTCGCGTCCGGAGCCGTGCACGACCGGCCCAAGCAGCTCCGGGGCGCCGAAGCGTTGGGCCGCCTGCAAGCTTTCGAGCGCCGCCGGCACGGTGGCGGAGTAGCCTGCTGCCCGGATCTCGCCAGAGGCCAAGCTGACGCCAAACAACCAGGCGTCGTCCGGCAGCAGCTTGGCCAGCTCTACCAGGACGTCCAGCGGAGACGGTCCAGCAAGGCGACGCGGCAGGAAATTCCTCATGTTGCTCAATGTGTTCACCTCATCCCGCAGCGCGGCGAACCGTCGGCCGGCGTTCTCGGCCTGGGAGACTTCGCGCCTCAGCGACTCCGCCCTGGCATGCACCCGCTCGGTGATCACCAGAGGGCCGGCGATCAGCAGAACGACGGCAGCGGACAGGGTCAGCCTCCAGGGTTCCCGATACCAGGAACTGCGCCGGGTGGACCCCTGGGCCGCACCGACCGGCGGCGAGATCGGCAAGGTGCGATCATCCGCCTCGATACGGACCGCCGAAGCCGACAACCCGCTCTCGCGCAGCCTGGCTGCCCAAGGCGAGACCATCCTGGCAGGCACAACGGCCAATTCGAAGCGGACGGTCTTCCGGACCTGATCCCGTGCGAGGACCGTGCAGGAGTAGTGAACCTGCTCCAGCGTGAAGGGCGTGACCTGGTGGACGAGGAAGGAGGCCGCGGTGACGATCTCGGACTCTGCGGCGATCGGAAGCTCCAGGGTGCGGCATAACACGACCGACGCGGGCAGCAACAAGACGCAACCCATATCCCTGATACGCGCCGACACGGCCGGTGGGAGCGGTTGATCGCACCCTGCGGCGAGCGCAGTCGGCCCATTGCCCACCCCGTCCAGGTACGCCTCGTTTGTGACGATGCGGATGACCACGGGCCGGGTGCTTCCTGCGATCCGCTCGCGCACCGGGGCTGGCACGAGCCCGGCAAGTTCGCGGAACCACCAGTTGCAGGCCATGGATGCAGGCGACCAAACACGTCGCACGCCGCTTGCAAAACGATCTGCGTCTATTCCGAACATGGTGCCTCTGAGACTTCGGAGAAGCTGGACTCGCCCTCGACGCGGGGCGCGATGACCAACACTTCGATCCTCTTCTTCCAGGAGAACTGGAAGCGGATCAGGGTCGGCAGGGTGGAGCGTCCCGTCCAACGGTCCCACCACTTTGGCCTGCCCCCATGCTGGTCGCACCCGAAATACTGGAACGACGCTTCGGTCAACCCAGCCAGCATCTCGGTCGCTTGCCAGGTCGCGGCTCCAAAGAAAGCCGATTGCGGAGCGGAGTCCCGGTCAAGCGCCCAAGCAAGCCGGAGGGTGCGGCCGTCATCGATGCGCAGGATGAACTTGACGATGTCCGCGGGTCCGAACCGCTGTGCCAGAGGAGCCAGGAAGCTGACTTGGTCGGGCGCCCCATCGAAGCGGACAGCATCCTGCCCAGTGGTCTCGGCGAGGAACGGCCTCGACTGGGACAACAGACCGGTCAGGTGCAGGCGAACGGAGTCGAGCTTCTCGCCTTCGGCGTTGGTCGCGGCGGCGCGCGGCCACGCCTCGAGCGCAGCCCTCAGGCTGGGGGCCAGCACCATTGCCATCAAGCCCAGCAGGGCGACCACGACCAGGAGTTCCATAAGCGTGAACCCGGCATCGCTTGCTGGCCGAAGCCGGGCGTTCATTGCACGGGTCCGAGCAGGAGAGTACGGACAGTGACGTCACGGCCTTGGGCTTGGCTGTCACCACCCACCTTGACTTCGACGACATAGCTCGTGATCGAGCCTTGGGAGGCGGCGAGCCAGGGATCGCCTGCCGCTTGGATCTCAAGGGTCCATCGTTGACCGTCCGGCAGCTTGCCGGTCGCGATGCCGACCGCAAGCGGTCGCGACCGTCCGACTTCCGCGAGGATGTTGGCCACCGCGGCCGCAGCATGGCGGTGCTTCCTTGCAGCTGTGGTCGCCCAGGTCGAGCCATCGAGCATCTGATGGAAGCCGGCCAGCCCAACGCCGAGGATCGTCAGCGCGACGAGCGTCTCAAGGATCGTGAAGCCGCCCTCCTTATCCATTGATCCGAACCGATCCATCTGACCAGCTCACCGTCACCGCGATGGCAGAGCCGCCGCGGAACAGCAGGACCGTGCCGCCACTGGAACTGCCATCAGGGAAGAAATTGATCGTGCCTGGCGCCGAGCCGAGCAGACTCGGCAGCGTCGGCCGCACCGCGAGCGCAACGCCTTCGAAGCACGTCCATGACCGGTTCTGCGGAAGCAGGGTGTAGCCCTGCTTGCTGACCGATAGGCTTGTCGAGCGGTGCTGGCGAATGGCCTGGCTTTTCAGAAGGCGCAGGTCGGCGGAAAGCGTGCGCGCTGCCGTCCGCAGCCGTTGTCCGTTCAAGTCGAGCAGACGAGGGACCCCGACCATGGCGACGGTGCCGATCACCGCCAGGCACACGAGCAGCTCGATCATCGTAAAACCTGCTGTTGCCGGGCATTGCTGAGGCCGCATGGTTCTGGCCATGCTCAGCGGACCAGATCGTTCATACTGAGCACGGCTGTCATCACTGATCCGATGATGGCGGCGACCAAGACTCCAAGGAAGATGGTGACGATCGGGACCATAAGGACAAGGGAACGATCCAGGACGCGCTTTGTGTCCTCCTCGCAGAGTTCCGCGAGCTGCAGCAGTGTCGGCCCCAGCCTGCCGGTCGCTTCGCCGATCCGGATCATCTGTGTCGCAAGATCCGACAAAGCTCGGGTGCCGTCCAGCGGGCCGGACAACCCTCCACCCTCACGGACGCCCGACGCCACCTTGGCAACGGCGCCTGCGAGGCTCCTGTTTGCGATCACGGGCTGCGCAAGGGACAGCGCGGTCGGCAGGGGAACCCCGCCTCCGACCAGCCCTCCGAGCGTCCGCGCGAAACGTCCTGTGTCGCTGCAGCGCAATGCCGGCCCGAGCACTGGCACCCTCAGCAACAGGGTGTCCCGCCGTGCCTTCAAGGCAGGATCGGTCATGATGCGGCGAGCGAGCAAACCAAACGCGAGAAGCGACAACAGGCTTTGCAGCCAATACTGGCGGAACAGCGCGCTGGCCAGGAAGGCCAGGCGGGCAAGTCGCGGCGGCGTCATGCCGGACTCCGCGATCACCGGCTCCAACGCGGGCAGAACGACCGTGAGCACGAGGAGGACCGACCCCGCAGCAGTGACGAGCAACAAAGTGGGGTAGATGAGGGCTGACCGGACGGATTGCCGCACGGCTTCCTGCCGTGCAAGGTGGGTTCCGAGTTGACGCAACGTCAGCGCCAAGGTCCCTCCGGCTTCCCCGGCTCGCACCATCGCGATGACGGCCTTGGAGAACACCCCGCCGTCGGCCGCCATCGCGCTGCTCAGGCTGGCACCGCCGCGCAAGCGGTCAAGCACGTCCCCAATGGCCTGCTTGGCTCGACCGGCCGTTTGGGATGCGCCCAGGATTTCGAGCGCCGCTTCCACCGTCAGATTTGCCTCGAGCAGCGTGGCGAGGCGACCGATGATCTCGGCGATCCTTCCGGACGTGATTGCCTTGCGCCGGCCCACGTCGCGCGCGAGGAAGTCGAGCAAGCCGCTTGCCCCGTCGGCCGCGGAAAGCTCAAGGAGAACATGCCCGTTGCCCTGCAGGCTCCGGGCCGCGTCGGCGCGATCCGGAGCCTGCAGCCGACCGCGGTGGGTCACGCCGTTGGGGGTAACGGACCTATATTGGAAGGAGGGCATCGGCTGGCTATCCGGTCACTCAGGCGGCCTGTCCAACCGCGCCGAGGACTTCCTCGATGGTTGTTACGCCGGCAAGCACCTTCTCCATTCCGTGCGCGTGCATGCTCCGCATGCCCTCCGCAAGAGCGACCCGCCCGATCTCTCCACGCGAGGCGCGCCGCAGGATGAGAGCTTGGACCGCCTCGCTCAGCGGCAAAATTTCGATTATGGTCGTGCGGCCATGGAAACCCGTGTCGTGACAAGCCCGGCAACCGGCGGCATGGTAGACCGTGGGCGCCGAGGCGAGACGGCTCAAGCCAAGGCTTTCAGCGAGGGCTTGGTCGAGCGCGTACGGAACCCGGCATTGCGTACAGAGCGTGCGCACGAGCCGCTGCGCCACGATGGCCTTGCAGGTTGAGACGAGCAGGTAGTCCTCAACGCCCATGTCGAGCAGGCGCGTCAGGCCGGACGCCGCGTCGTTGGTGTGCAGCGTCGAGAGGACGAGATGCCCGGTAAGGGCGACTTGGACGGTGACACGCGCGGTTTCTTGGTCGCGTATCTCCCCGACCATGACCACGTTCGGGTTGTGACGCAGGAATGACCGCAAGACCTGCGCGAAGCTGAGGCCAATGCCTGCCTGCACCTGGACCTGCTGCACGCCTGCGAGTTGGTACTCGATAGGGTCTTCAACGGTCATCAACTTGCGATGCGGCGTGTTGAGCGTTTCAAGGGCAGCGTAGAGCGTCGTCGTCTTTCCGCTTCCTGTCGGACCGGTCACGAGGATCATGCCGTTCGGCAAGGCAAGCAGCGTTCGCAACTGGGCGAGCGCGGCCTGGTCGAAGCCGAGGTCGGTGAGCGACAGCTTGGCTTGCGCGCGGTCCAGCACGCGCACGACCACGCTCTCGCCGAGCTGGGTCGGCAAGGTCGCAACGCGGAAATCGACTTCCGTTCCGCGGACCGCGAAGTTGAGGCGCCCGTCCTGCGGAAGGCGTCGCTCGGCGATGTCGAGGTTCGCCAGGAGCTTGATGCGGCTCACGACAGGGTCGCGCAGGTGCGCGCTCAGGGGCGGCAGGGCTTGCAGGCGGCCGTCCACGCGCAACCTCACCGTGAGGCCGTCCATTGTTGGTTCGAGGTGCAGGTCCGAGGCACGTTCATCAACCGCTCGGCCGAGCAGTTGGTTGACGAGGCGGATGACCGGAGCGTCGCTCGCGGCCTCGCGCAGACGCTCCAACTCGGTGAGGCGGCTGTCCTCGAATGCCTGTGCGCGATCCGTCTCACCGGCCTCCGCATGGCTGGTTCCCCGGAGGGACAGGCGGTCCAACGCGGCTTCAAGGTCCGTGGCAAGAGCGACGAACGGTTGCACCCGTCGGCTGGTTGCAAGCTCGATGGCTTCCATGGCGTAGCGGTCGCTTGGGTCGGCCATGGCGACCGCTATGCTGCCCTCGTCCCCGCCATGGATCGGGAGCACGTGAAACCTTTTCAGGAAATCCACGCTCAAGTCATGCGGGTTCGGTTCGAGACGACAAAGGTCGTCGCTGCTGACGATTTCCAAGCCCAGCGACTCGGCGAAGATGTCGGCCACCTCTTGCTCTGAGACGAGGCCAAGGCGGGTCAGGGCGAGGGAGATGGGCTCGCCGGCTTCGGCGGCCAAGCACTGGGCGCGCACGAGGATGTCATGGGTGATCCTGCCCGATCTTGAAAATATGCCAAGCGAGTCGTTTGAATAGTGCAGCATTTTGCTCGGCCCATGCCTTCGTCCAAAATTGTCTGCCGTCACGGCGGACCGTCCACAGTTTGGCCGATGGACTTGAAAAAACCGTTAACGCCCAGATTGGGACGGTGTTGGTGCAAGGTTGCCTCGGCAGCCGGCTCCTGCCGCAGCAGGCATGTTCCTCTTCATGCCCTTCGAGCGGAGCGCCGCAAGCCACGGCCGCATTCCATGGGTCGCCACCGCGTCACGGACCGGCCGGTGCAAAAGCGGCTGGGACGTGACGGCCTCATGGCTGGGCGGCGCCGCACGCTTCCGGCACCCCCTGCAGGCAAGATGTGCTGCGGAGAAGGGAACCACCTCGCTCCCGCGCAACTCGCGCCTGGCTAACTTTCCGGACTTGGCCAGAGCGCGGGCCTGGAGAACGAACTTGGCGGTGTCGAGACCGATCACGGCGATGCCCATCGCGGGCGGCCCCCTCCGTTCGGGTACTCACGACCGCACCCTGGAACATCGGCGCCGTTGGGAGCCGTCCACCCCATGTGAGCCGGTGCGGTCGGGCGTTCAAACACAGCTGCATGTGCGGGCCGGCGGCGGCCCGTTCCACCTGCTGCTGGACAGCACGGGCTGGAGCTTGGCCAAGACGAGTGGAGCGCCAGGCGGCACGGCCGGGCACGCCCGCAGTGGCGCGACTGCGCCCGGTGGTGGACGCTGGCACGAGCGAGGTCGCCGACCACGTGCCTGACCGAAGGTCATGCTGACGACACGCCCCGGGTGCCAGCCCCAGTCCGGGCAGAGGGCGTAACCACGGTCGTGATAGCGGAGGCCGCCTACAACGGCGGGCCTAGCTGCGCCACTGCGGCCGCACGGCAGCGCCACCCGCCGTCAGAGGTCGTCGGTCCCGCCCCGGGCATCGGGGGGCGCCGAGCACAGGCAAGAGCGGCGGCGACTGCCGGGGCCAACGCGACCGCCACACCAGCCCATGGCTGAACGAGGTCGCACAGGCTGGTGAAAGGCATCCGGTTACGGCGCACGCAATCAAGCCGGGACGGCCGCAATGCCACAACCATCTGATCGGCCCCAGGTTGTACACCCTGACCCTGCCTGCCCAACATGGCGAGGTTCCCAACAAAGTGCGGCATCGGACGCGATGGTCCAGACGATAAAGCCCGCCTCCATTCGGAAAGCGGTGAGCAAGCCTTGTTCCGACGCCTGCGCCGACGTCGCTCTGAACCTTCTTAGGGCCAGCCGCAGGCTGCACCAAGCCATCGGAACGCTGAACATCCGCCGGTAAAGGTGCGGGCCGCGGGCCTTTGGCCAGGCATTGGCCGCGGGAGCGCCGCAGCGCGTGCGGGTGGGGCCGGGCTGCCGCCACCACCAGGTGGTCGATGGCCTGTTGGATGCGCGACTGGCGACGCTTGGAACGGACATGCGGCCGTAGCCGCTCCCGGGAGTTCTGTTTGCCGATAGTGAAACAACTTGCTGCCGCATCGACCATGGTGTTACGGGCGGCGCATGACCCCGAACGACTTCGTGAGCCGCTTTGACCACGCCTTCGCCTGCGCCGAGGCGATGCTGCTCGCGGAGGGGACGGTGCGCCCTCTGTTCATGATCGTAAACCGCCGGGGCCGCGCCCACTTGGTTGCCGCCGACTTCACGAGCGAGATCGCAAAGGAGGCATCGTTCGGCGTCGTACGCATGATGTGCGTGGCCGAGGCCGCGCCCGCCGTTTTCCACTGTTCGGAAGCCTGGGCGGCGCAGGGCGACGTCGCCTCGGATGTCAAGCCATCCGAGGATGGGCGGCGCATTGAAATCCTGCTTGTGGCCGGAACGGCTCGGGTGGATGGTGGGTTGACGCAAAGGCTGAGGGTGCGCGAGATCAGGCGCAGCTTGTTGGGCGACGTTTCGGGTGTGCGCGATGTCGCCGTTTCGGCGTTGGGTGGCGAAGACATCCAGCACCTGCCAGTGCAGGGCCGCCTGACGGAACTGCTGCCGGCGGCGCCGACTTTTGCCGACCGCTGGCGGGCACGGGGCAGGGTAATTCAAGCAACAAGGCATCTGACCCGCTGGCGGCCGACATGCGCTCGTTGACAGCATTCTCCAGGCTGCCGGCGCCGGGGCGGGGAGTCGTGCTTCGCACCGCCAAGCGGTGGTGGGGCCAAGATGGAAGGCCAACAGGCGAGCACGTCCTCAGCCGGCGTGGGGCCGATGCTGCTCCATGCGGCCTCCACCGTCCGGCCGGCAGCGTGCATGCCGGCCTGCCGGTTGCAGGCCGCACCCTGGCAGGGCTGCGCCGTTCAACCCTGCCTATCCTCCGGAACCCGCGCGTGATGCGTCTTCTGTCGATCATGCTACTTCCGTTGCCACCTACTCCCGTTGCCACCCTGGCCGGAACGGTGTCGGCGCAAGGCGCGACACGCCGAGGCGGCGCCATGCTGCCCGGCGCGGACGCGCAAACCCGACGCCAGTCGTGACGGCGCCCGACCAGCCCCCATGGCCTTGACTGACCCTCTGCCGCCGCGCCTGCACCGGGCAGCATCCATCACATCTCGCACCTCACGCACCGGCGACCCCGAAGCTGCCGGTGTCCAATCCGACTGCGTCGAAGTTGCCTGGTGCATCGTCATGCTGGAGAAGGCGCTGCTCGCGCTGCTGGCCGGCAAGGAAAGGGCGGCGGAGCATGCCTGGAGGGTGCTGTCGATTGACTGGTCTTGACGCCTTTCGCTGCGCCAAGCTGCTGCTTGATCAACATGGACGCGATGCGGAGCTACGTGCCGCCATGCGCGCCGACGAGCTGGAAGCGGCAGGCGACGAGGCCGGGCGGCGCGTCTGGATGCTCATCCTGGCCGCACTGGACGAGCTGACGCGGACGGAGCGGCGCCTGGACGAGTCGTTGCACTAACGGAGCTAGGCCGTTCCCTGATCGGCGCTCGGCATCGCACCCGTTGCAGCGCTGTCCCGCATCACGGCATGGTGTCCGCCGCCGCGGGCACGGTTCGAACCACAGTGAAGCCGGCCCGCTGCAAGCCTTCGACGATCTCCACGCCGGCCACCCAGGCGGCGAGATCCTCGGACGGGTCGGACAGGACGCCGCCGCGCAGGATGAGCGCGATCGTCTCCAGCATTTCGCGGCGGTCGGCGGAACAGGGAAGCAGGGCTGGCTTTGGCATGGAGGCACCTCCGTTGATCCCGGCCAGGATAGGTTTGCTTTTGGAACACATAAAGAACAAAAAGTGCCGGCTCGGCGGCTCGCGTTGCGGTTCGCGCTTGAATTAGAAAAGACGAAAATCCTAAGATTTGGTACTCGCAGTGGAGGGTGCCACTATGGAAGGTCCTGTCGGCACTCGCGCCGCAGCCTGGACGATGGGAGGTGAGATCGGTATAGGGCCGGCCCTCACAAAGCAGGCGGACGGGGATGCGGTGTGTTGAGTGCGGGTCGGACGCGGTCAGCGAGCGTCCCGAGCGCACCGCCCAGGGCTATCGCAGGTTCCGCTGCCGCTGCTGTGGCAAGCAATGGAACGAGCGCACCGGCACGGTGCTGAACCGGGCGCAGTATCCCTCCGACGTCATCGCCCTCGTGGTGCTTTGGCGGCTGCGCCACAAGCTGTCGCTTCGCGACCTGCCCGAGATGTTCGCCGTCCGCGGCATGGTGTTCAGCCATGAAGCCGTTCGCGAGTGGGAAGCCAAGCTGACCCCGGCGCTCGCCGAGGAACTCCGGCGTGTGCGCCGCGGCAACGTAGGGCGGAGCTGGTATGTGGATGAGACCTACCTCAAGGTCGACGGGCGCTGGTGCTACGTGTATCGCGCGATCGACCGCTCCGGCGCGCTCGTGGACGTGCTGTTCAGCGAGCGCCGGGACATGAAGGCGGCGCGCGCCTTTTTCCGCTCGGCCAAGACGGTGGCGGACGTCACTCCTGACCGGGTCACGACCGATGGCCACGACAGCTACCCACGTGCGATCCGCACCGAGCTGGGCAAGGGAGTGCGGCACCGGACCAGCCGCTACCTCAACAACGGGCTGGAGCAGGACCAACGCGGCCTGAAAGGGCGATATCGGCCCATGCTCGGCCTCAAGTGCCCCCGATCAGCGGCCCGGTTCTGTCGCGGCCATGACGAACTGCGCCACTACCTTCGCCCTCGCACCCGCCGCAACCAGCACGTCCCCGCCCTCCAATGTCGAGTGCGGTTCCTATGCCGGAGTGCAGCGGTGCTGGGCATCCTGCAAGCCGCGTAGCCGCAGATCATCTTGCCTGCAGCTCACAGGCGATACCTGCTGGCGCGAGATCTGTCAGAACCTTCGCCACTAGCATCACTGTTGGGAACGGGTCATGTAGGAGGAGCAGCACGGCGGGGCCGCTTGCGCCCGCGACGCCGCAAGGAGCGAGCACCTCGGCGGCTGCCCGACTGGGCCGGTTCCACCCTTGCCCCGCTGCCGGCGAAGCGGCTCTGCGCTGGGGCCTTCGGAAGAAGACTTGAGCAGCAGGAGGACAGGGGCGACCTTGTCTGCTAACTGGAGCTGACGATCGAGGGCGTGCTGGCGCAGGGATCTACGCCGCCATGAGCCGCACCATGCTGCGTTATCCTACTGCACGAGCGCCATACCGCTCCGCCTTCGCCAACGATCAGCAATGACGCTTACCAGCGAACAATAATTAACGTGCAAAATCTTTCTTTATAAGTTTGTAGTGTGTATTTGTATGGCTTACGCTTTGCCGAAACTGCACCGGAGCTGATAGGTTCGGCGAGGCTTAATACATTGTTGGCGCGCTTGTGCGCCGAGTTCAGGAGCCGCCGATACCACAGCGTGTTGTGTTCCAAGGTCAGAACGCGACCAGTGGCCCTGGCCTGTGGGTGAGCGACGGCACGGCCGCGGGCACCTCCGAGTTGCCGGTGGCCGGCGCCAGCGCCACGGGCCTCAACCCCTCCGGTTTGACGTTCTACAACGGCAAGGTGTTGTTTTCCGGCTACGGCACGAGCGGTCGCGCCGGCTTGTGGGTGAGCGACGGCACGGCCGCGGGCACCTCCGAGCTGCCGGT
>CAHJXG010000413.1 GCA_903644035.1 Rhodospirillales bacterium | reverse complement strand
GTCGGCCTGTCGCACCGCCTGGACGCCTGGCCCGCCACGCTGTCGGGCGGCGAGGCGCAGCGCGTCGCGCTGGCCCGCGCCCTGGTGCGCGCCCCGGGCCTATTGCTGCTCGACGAGCCGTTCGCGGCTCTTGACGCCTTGACCCGGCTTCGCATGCACGCGCTGGTGCTGGACCTGTGGGCACGGCACCGCCCGGCCACCCTGCTGGTGACGCATGACGTGGACGAGGCAGTGGCGCTCGCCGACCGCGTGCTGGTGCTGTCGGGCGGCCGGATCGTGCTGGACCTGCCCAACGACGCGGCCCGGCCACGCCGACGCGACACCGCGTCCTTCGCGGCGATGCGCGCCCGCCTGCTCGACCATCTCGGCGTGCGGGAGCACGCGGCGTGAGTGCCCGTCCCATCATGTCGGCCGTGGCGGCGCCATGGGACCGGCTGCTCGACTTTGGAGGCTTTGCATGACCATCGGCATGACCCGGCGCGGCCTCGGCGCCGCCGCCTTCGCGCTGTCGTTCCCAAGCCTGGCCCGCGCGGCCGGGCGGGTGCGGATCGGCTATCAGAAGAACGGGGCGCTGGCGGTGATGCGCCAGCAGCGCCGGCTCGAAACCCAGGGGCTGGCGGCCGAGTGGGTCGAGTTCTCCTCCGGCCCGCCGCTGCTGGAGGCGCTGAACGCCCGCGCCGTCGATTTCGGCGCGACCGGGGACACGCCGCCGATCTTCGCGCAGGCGGCCGGCGCCGACCTGATGTATGTCGGCGGCCAGCCGGTCTCCGGCGCGAACCAGGCGGTGCTGGTCCGCACCGACAGCCCGATCCGCGTGCCGGCCGACCTGCGCGGCAAGCGCGTCGCCTTCACCAAGGGATCGAGCGCGCACAACATGATCGTGCAGGTGCTGGCGCGCGCCGGGCTGAAGCCCGCGGACATCCAGCAGGTCAATTTGCAGCCGCCCGATGCCGGCGCCGCGTTCCGCACCGGGGCGCTGGACGCCTGGGTCGTGTGGGACCCGTTCTTCGCCATCGCCGAGCTGGAGCCGACGACGCGGGTGCTGACGACGGCGGAGGGCGTGGCGCCCACCAACTCCTTCTTCCTCGCGAGCCGCGCCTTCACCGAGCAGGAGCCGGGCACGGTGCTCGCCTTGCTGGACGCGATCAACGCGACGGCCGATTGGGCGCTCGCCAACCCGGAGGCTCTGGCGGAGACGCTCGCCGGCATCACCGGCGTGCCGCTCCCGGCGCAGCGCGTGTCCGCCGCACGCGGCATCTATGCCGTGCAGCCGATGAATGAGACGATCATCGCCCAGCAGCAGGCCATCGCCGACACCTTCGCCGGGCTGCGCGTGATCCCGTCCCGCATCGACGTGCGCGCGGCCGTGTGGCGACCGGAACGGCCGCGTGCGGAGGCGCGGCCATGAACGCCCTCTCGCCGTCGCGTCCGCTCGACATGATGTGGTTCCTGCCGACCGGCGGGGACGGACGCTACCTTGGGTCGGCCCAGGGCGCCCGCCCGGTCGACAACCGCTACCTGCGGCAGATCGCCCAGGCGACCGACCAGCTCGGCTACCACGGCGTGCTGCTGCCGACCGGCGCGGGCTGCGAGGACGCCCTGGTCACGGCGACGTCGCTCCTGCCGTTCACCGAGCGGCTGCGCTTCCTGGTGGCGCTGCGGCCGGGCCTGACGCTGCCGGGGGAGGCGGCGCGCCAGTATTCGGCGCTGGACCGCATCGGCGACGGGCGCACGATGGTGAACCTCGTCTGCGGCGGCAACCCGGCCGACCTCGCCGGGGACGGGCTGACGCTCGGCCATGACGAGCGGTATGCCCATGCCGCCGAGTTCCTGCAGATCTGGCGCGGCATGATGGCCGGGGAGCGCGTGGAGTTCACGGGCGAGTACTTGTCGTCCCATGGGGGCAGGCTGCTGTTCCCGCCGGTGCAGGCGCCGCATCCGCCGATCTACTTCGGCGGCTCCTCGCCGGCCGGGCACGCGCTGGCGGCGGCGCAGGCCGACACCTACCTGACCTGGGGCGAGCCGCCGGCCGCGGTCGCGGCGAAGATCGCCGACGTCCGGAGCCGCGCGGCGGTGCATGGCCGCACCCTGCGCTACGGCATCCGCCTGCACCTGATCGTCCGGGAAACCGAGGACGAGGCCTGGGACGCGGCGCGCGGCCTGATCCGCCACCTGTCCGACGACACCATCGCCATCGCGCAGCGCAAGCTCGCGACCGAGAGCGACAGCGAGGGCCAGCGCCGCATGTCGGCACTCCACGGCGGCTCGCGCGAGCGGCTGGAGGTCGCGCCCAACCTGTGGGCCGGCGTGGGCCTGGTGCGCGGCGGCGCCGGCACCGCGCTGGTCGGCGACCCCGCGACTGTCGCCGAGCGCATCCGCGAGTACCAGGCGCTCGGCATCGACACGGTGATCGCCTCCGGCTACCCGCATCTGGAGGAGGCCTACCGGGTCGCCGAGCTGCTGTTCCCGCTGCTGGACGTGTCCCGCAGCGAGGCGCCGGCCCGCGCAGCCATCAGCGGCCCAAGCCTCAGGACCGGCGGCGGGTCGTTCATGACGACCGACGACACCGCCGCGCCCCGCGTGCCCGCGACGACGTAGGCACGTGCCGAGCGCGGGGCAGGCATCGCCCGCCACGGTCTCGTGAGGGGCGTGACGCTGCGGTCAGCCTCATAATTGGGACGCAGGGCTGGCATCGTGGCCCCCGGACGGCATAGGCTCCCTGAGTTGCGCCGGCGGGGGACACGATGGCTGAGTACTACGTCGCGGCACTCGGGCCAGCCCATACCCAGGGCCTGTTCATCGGCTTCCGCCGCCCCGCTCCCGACGAGGACGTGTGCTGGCCGCTGCCCTGGGCGGGACTTTGGCCCGAGGCCGACGTGGTGGAAGCCGCCACACAGCTCAACGACGGCATCGAGGCCGTCGCGGTGCCGAGAGAGGCCGTTCACGCCCTCGCAACGGCGCCCCCGCCCGGCAAGATCGACGGCGACGCCGGCCCGGTCGTGCGCAACACGGCCGCGAACCGCCGGGCGCTCGTGTTTGCGGCGCGCCAGGCCGTGGCCCGGCTGGAGGCGTTCGAGATCCCCCGGGTGGGCGATCCGGCACGGGGCGACGCGGAGATCCTGAAGGCGCTTGGGGCACTCCTGCCACTGCTCGGCCGTGCGGAGAACCTGGAGGACGACCGCCTGTGGCGCCTGCGGGCGGATCTGCTGGCGGCGCTGCGGGGCGACCGGCGGCGCGGCCAGGAGGCCGTCCAGGCGGTGCGGGAGGCGGTGGAGGGTGCCGGGGCGGATGCCCCGGCGACGCCGC
>CAHJXG010000412.1 GCA_903644035.1 Rhodospirillales bacterium | reverse complement strand
CCCGCCCTGTCCGGCGCCGCAGCGCGCCGAGGCAAGGGACGCCAAGGGCCGCGTCATCGCTCGCGCTGAACGGGGCAGGGGAGGGGCCGTCACCATCACCATCCCGAAGCCCGGATCCCACCCCGGCCGCCTCGAGGACCTGGTCGGCGGAGTGCGGACGATGCTGGAGACTTTGCTGCCGTAAACCCAGCTATGGATCGCATAACGCATTGTAAAAGCGCGTGAAGTCCTGTAATGCCTTCGCTACTTGCGCGATGCTTTTGGCCCGTTCCCAACAGTTGTGACACCAGCCGCCATTACGAGGTGCCTGCAAGCCAAGGACCGTGTTGATCCCTCTTTTGGTCAGGTGAGCGCGGCTTCAGTAGATGTCGGCGAAGTGGGGCGGGTTGCGCCAGAACGGCCATCGCATCAGGACTATGTCGCCCATCGCCTCTGTGAACGGGTCTGGTGAGAGCTGGACCCAGCCGGGACGCAGCGGGCCGCCCTTGGCTCGGATCATCGCTTGCGCCAGGTTAATCATGGCTTCAGCCTTGGCCGACGCATCGATGATCTCTGCGACGGCGTTGTGCGCCTCGTTGAGGCGGCCAGCCTCCTCGAGCGTGCGGGCGAGCCTTTCCTGGAACCTGTCGCGGTTTGCCTGCGATGCGGCCTGGTCGCGCATCCAGAGGGCCTGGTCCCTGAAACCCGCCGCGAGCGCCACCGCAAGAGCCTCGTTTTGCCGGAATGAGCGCTCGCGCGGCGTAAGCGCCGGCATCGTGGCAAGCTTCCACGCCGCCTCGCCCTGACCCGTGAAGGCTAGGCCACGAAGCTGTTCACCGGCGGCGAGGTCCGCCGCCCTGGGGTCGATGATCCCGTCCAAAAGCGTGGAGCCTTGGGCGAGGAGAGCGGCGGCACGATTGATCTGCCCCGCACGGTATAAGGCAACGGCGAGGTGAACAAGGGCACCGTGCTTGGCCGCGGGCTGGTCGAGCGACGCCGCCAGGCGCTCGACCCGGTCGAAGACGGTGGCCTCGTCCGCCTTGTCCCCCAGCCGGCCGAACGCCGGGCCGACCTCGGCGAGCCACTCGGCCTGCCGCTGCACGGGCCCTGTGACCTCTCCAACTGCACGGCGCATGGCGTCCGCAAGCGCGCCATCCCGCGTGGCGGGTGGGATGTGGAGCGCCACTGCGGCCAGGACTTCCCCCAACAGGGCCTGCGTCTCGCCGTTCCAGCTCCGAGCGCGGCCCGCACGCGCACCTGCCAGCGCCTCCAGGAACTTGCCTTGCCGGGCCAATTCCGTGAGCGCGGCAATGCGCATCACTACAGGCGTGCCCCAACGCGACCTGGTCGCGTCGAGAACCCTGGGCGGCAGCGTCCGCATCAAGTCGTCGGCGGCGTCGGCCAGCAAGAGTGCTCTGTCCGGGTGCCCCGCGGCGTCGGCGACGACGGCCACCCGTTCCATCGCGAAGACGTTCCAATTCGGGAAATCGAAGGCCGTCGTCAGCATCGTGGCCTCGTTCCAGAGAGCGGAGTCGGGCGCGCCGACCTCCTCGGCCACTGCGGCCAGCCGAGCGAGGATCATGGGCTTGACCCAGGGCAAGCGTCCCTGTGTTGAACCCAGCGCGATCTCACGAGCGCTAGCGATGTTTCCAGCGCGCGCCATGTCCAACACAAAACTTATGAGCGGTTCGATCCAGTCGGTCTCGCCTGTCATGCCGCCCAGGGTGCCCGCGGCACGCCGGAAAAGCGCCGCCGCCTCCGCGCGGTCGCCGGCGAGGGCGCGCGCGAGACCCAGCCGCGAGAAGGTCCGGACGCGCAAGCGTGGCCACTCGATCCGCTCGGCGATTTGGGCCGCCTCGTCGGAGCGACCCAGGGCAGCATAGCTCGTCGCCACGGCCTCCCGCACTTTGTCCAACGCGATGGATTGCTTGCCCGAGGTCTCAATGCTGGCGAGCGCCTGCTCCAGCAGGCAGCGTGGGTCGCTGCAGAGGGCCTGCGCCGCGTGGACGAAGCCGATGAGCACGAGCCAGGTGACGACAAGCCCCGCTCGCAGCAGCAGCGACGCTAGCTTTGCCCTTGAAGCGGGGAGAACTGGCTCGAATGCACGCTGCATTGAGTCGCTCATTACTGCCCATTACAGTGGAGAACCAGGATCGCCGCAGAGGCATTTTCACCTGATCCTGCTTGACCAGGTGTGATAGGAATTGCCCAGAACGGTTATTTTGGGCGGTTCCGGGCAGCATGCGCTAACGTGGCCTGATGGCTCGCTCGCCCACGGACACGATCAAGTTCCTCACCCCTGACGAGATCGGGCGGTTGCTGGCTGCCGCGCGGGCGAATGTGCGCGACCGGGCGCTGTTCCTGATCGCCTACCGTCACGGGTTGCGCGCCAGCGAGGTCGGCCTGCTGCGCGCCGGGGACCTGGACCTGCGGACCTTGCGGCTGATGGTGCATCGGCTCAAGGGCAGCCACTCCGGCGCCCACCCGTTGCAGCCGGACGAGGCCAAGGCGCTGCGGGCCTGGCTGCGCCAGTGCCCACAGCCGCCTTCGCCGGTGCTGTTCCCGAGCAACCGCGGTGACCCGATCGCGCGCCGCACGCTGGACTGGCTGATGAAGAAGTATGGCGAGATCGCCGGCCTGCCCGTGGCCAAGCGCCATTTCCACTGTCTCAAGCATTCCATCGCCACCCACCTTTTGGAGGCCGGTGCCGACCTGCGCTTCGTCCAGGACTGGCTTGGGCACAGCAACATCCAGAACACCGTCGTCTACACGTTCCTCACCGCCCGCAGCCGCGAAGGAGCCGCCCGCCGCGCGTTCCTCAACATGCCCCGCTACTGACGCCCGGAGGAGCCGAGCATGAGCGCCGCAACGAGGCTGTTGAAAAAGGCCCAAGCTCGCGTTTGAATGATGTTCCGGCCCGAGACCATAACGGATAGACCACTGATTTTGTCTGACGTTTTTCGATGCGTCTCCGGCACGGATGGACGCTCGGACCCGTCAGATAGACTTTTTCAACAGCCTCCTTCGTTTGCCGGACAAGGTTAACCCCGGCCTGTAGTCGGACCAGTGGTGATGGCCCTCTAGCTCAGCCATGTGGAAAGCAAGTTCTTCGGTTTCACCGCCTGCGGAGAGCTGCAACGTCCCGTCAAACTCGTGCGGCTCTGCCGGAGCTTCCTGGCTAGTGTAGTTTTAGTGGTGCCGTATTGACGGAAGCTGTCAATCGGCACGGGGTCGGGACCCCGTATCGGCGTCGCGTTAGGGCTCTGACGCACCTTTGGTGGTGCTAGGGCTGTGCCGGGCCGATCACGCGGGCTTGCAGCAGATCGAGCTTCCCGCGTCCATACATCTGGCGTTTGACGAGTTTGAGCTTGGTGATCTGCCCCTCCGTCTGGCCATTTGACCAGGGTGAGGTGATGGCGGCGGTGACCGCCGCCTTATCCTTCAGCACGCCGTTGGCAAAGGATGCGAGCAGGCTGGATTGCGCCCGTCCGAGCCACGGTTCCAGCATGGCCAGGGATCGCTTGCGCACCATGGCCTGGACCGCGGCGGCGACGTCCCGTGCCTCGACCAGCAGCGGTACGCCGCCCTCGATCGCCGCCACAATGACGGCTTCCGATCTGGAC
>CAHJXG010000411.1 GCA_903644035.1 Rhodospirillales bacterium | reverse complement strand
GCAGCTCCTCCGCCGTCCCCGACAGCACCACTACCCCGGTCTGCAGCACATACGCCCGGTGCGCGATCTGCAGCGCCATCGCCGCGTTCTGCTCCACCATGAAGATCGTCGTCCCCTGCCGGTTGATCGCCTGGATGATGTCGAATACCTGCTCCACGAACAGCGGCGACAGGCCCATGGATGGCTCGTCCATGCAGATCAGCCGCGGCCGGGCCATCAGGGCGCGGCCGATGGCGACCATCTGCTGCTCGCCGCCCGACAGCGTGCCAGCCAACTGCAACCGCCGTTCCTTCACCCGGGGGAACAGCCCGTACACCCGCTCCAAATCCTCATCGAACCCGGCGTCGCGCGCCCGCGTGTAGGCGCCCATCTCCAGGTTCTCGAACACTGTCATGCGCGGGAACAGGCGGCGGGCCTCCAGCACCGGGGCGATGCCGCGGGCGACCCGGGCGCTGGTGGACAGGCGCTCGATGGGCTTGCCCTCGAACAGCACCGAGCCGGTGGTCGGCCGCACCACGCCCATGATCGTCTTCATCGTCGTGGACTTGCCGCAGGCGTTGCCGCCCAGGAGCGACACGATCTCGCCCTTCGCAATGGTGTAGTTCACGTCCTTCAGCACATGCAGGTCGCCGTAATGCGTGTTCACGCCGCGGAACTGCAACAGGGGCGCGGGATCAGGCGACACGGTCGGCCTCCATCACAGCCGCCCGGGCGGCGCGGCCGAGATAGGCGGTCAGCACCTGCTCGTCCCGCCGCACCTCCTCCGGCCGGCCCTCCGCGATCTTCACCCCGTGGTCCAGCACCACCACCGTGTCCGCCAGCGCCGTCACCACGTCGAGCTTGTGCTCGATGATCAGGATCGTCAGCCCCATCTCGTGCAGCGACTTGATCTGCTCGGCGAGCTCCAGCGTTTCCGCCGGGTTCATCCCCGCGGTCGGCTCGTCGAGCAGCAGGATGTGCGGGCGGGACGCGAGCGCGCGGGCGATCTCCACCCGGCGGCGGTTGGCGTAGGACAGCCCGCTCACCACCTGCCCCACCCGCGGCACCAGCCGGTTGCCGAACATGGCGATCAGGTCCAGCACGGAGGCCTGCGCCGCCCGCTCCTCCGCCCGGTTGCCCGGCGTGTGCAGCACGGAGGCGACGGCCCCGCTGCGCAGCCGCGCGTGCCGCCCGACCATGACGTTCTCCAGCACCGTGAGGTTCGGGAACAGCCGGATATTTTGAAAAGTCCGCGCCACCCCGCGCGCCAGCACCTCATGCGGCGGGAGGCCCAGCAGCTCCTGCCCCTGGAACGTGATCGACCCGGCAGAGGCCGGCACCAGCCCGGTGATGACGTTGAACAATGTCGACTTGCCGGACCCGTTCGGCCCGATCACCGCCACCACGCCGCCCGCGGGCACGCTGATGTCGATGCCGTCCAGCGCCACCAAGCCGCCGAACCGCACCGTGACGCCGCGGATCTCCAGCGCCCCCTGCCCGGCCTCCCAGCGCGGGATGCGGTCCAGATGCAGGAAGCCGCCCCGCGTCACCTCCGCGTGCTGGGCGGCGAAGGTGAGCGGCGGCGTCTTGCGCGTCGCGGGGATCAGCCCGTCGCGCCGGTACAGCATCATGCCGATCAGGATCAGGCCGAAGAACAGCTGTGTCCATTGCACGAGGTCGATGGTGGTGAGCCACTGGCTGCCCACGGCCTCTCCCAGCTCATGCAACCATCCCGTGAGCTGCGGCAGCAGCCAGGTCTGCATCAGCTGCAGCAGCACGGCGCCAACCACGACGCCCCATACGCTGCCCATGCCGCCCAGCACCACCATGACCAGCAGCATGGAGGACACGTTGAAGTTGAACATCTCCGGCGTCGCCGTCTGCAGCTTGGCGACGAAGAACACGCCCGTCATGCCGGCGAAGGCCGCGCCGATGGCGAACGCCAGCAGCTTGAACCGCACCGGGTTCACTCCCATCGCGCCCGCCGCCGTCTCGTCCTCGCGGATCGCCATCCAGGCCCGCCCGACCCGGCTGTCGCGCAGCCGGGTGGACAAGAAGATCAGCAGCGCCACGAGGCCCAGGCCCACGTAGTAATACGGCACCGAGTCCACGCCGAAGCTCTGTCCCAGCAGGCGCGGCGCCTGGATGCCGTTCAGCCCGGCGGCGCCGTTGGTGACGCCGTCCATGTTGCGCGCCACGATGGGCACGATCTCGCCAAACCCCAGCGTGACGATGGCGAGATAGTCGCCGCGCAGCCGCAAGGTGGGCGCGCCGAAGCACACGCCGAACGCGGCACTCACCAAGGCCGCCGTCGGAAGCGCCAGCCAGAACGACAGGGTGAAGTGCACGAGGTCGGGGCCGCCCTGGTTCATCTTCTCGACCAGGCCCAGGAACGCCAGCGGCGCCCAGGCCTCGCTCCAGGCGGGCATCACCTGGAAGCTGCTGAAGATGCCGTAATAATAGGCACCAATGGCGAAGAACGCGGCGTAGCCGAGGTCCAGCAGCCCGGCGAATCCCACCACCACGTTCAGCCCCAGCGCCAGGGTCGCATACGACATCGCGTTGGCGATGCTGTCGATCGTGGCGTCGTCGTCATACACCACCGGCAGCAGCAGCAGCGCCACGCCGAGCGCCAGCAGCCCCAGCGCCCGCCGCCGCTCCGGCGTCAGGCCGGCCAGCGGGCGGGAGACATAGGCGAGTGCGGCCGAGACCATGCGCGATGCCCCTTCAGGACTTGTTGGGGGCCAGGCGGCCCATCAGCCCCGCCGGCCGCACGATCAGCACCAGCACCAGCAGCCCGAAGATGATCACGTCGGCCCAGGCCGTGCCGACGGTCTGCCCGCTCACCGCCTCGATCAGCCCGATCAGCACTCCGCCCAGCATGGCGCCGGGCACGTTGCCGATGCCGCCCAGCACCGCGGCGGTGAACGCGCGCAGCCCGGCGGCGAAGCCGATATCGACCTTGGCCAGGTTGTAGTACAGCCCGAAGATCATGCCGCAAGCGCCTGCCAAGGCTGAACTCAGGAAGAACGCGGTCATCACCACGCGGTCCACCTCGACCCCCATCATCCGCGCCGCCTCCGGGTCCTGGGCGGTCGCGCGCATCGCCTTGCCCATCCGGGTATACTGCACGAAGTAGGTCAGCCCGCCCATCAGCACCAGGGCGATGACCCAGATCAGCACCTCCCGCAGCCGCAGCACCGCGCCGCCGATGTGCCAGACGATGGGCGGCAGCGGGTTGGGAAAGTTCTTGGAGTCAGAGCCGAGCGTCAGCAGCACGACGTTGAACAGCACGTAGGAGACGCCGATGGTCGTGATCATCGCCGCCGGGCCCTTCACGCCGCGCAGCGGGCGCAGCAGGAACCGCTCGATCCCCACCCCGATCCCGCCGCACACCACCATCGCGACGGTGAGCGCCACGAGCAGTGTGCCGATCAGCGGCAGGCCGGTCAGGATGGTTTCCTGGCCCACCAGCCCGAACCGCTGCAGCGTGAGCATGGCGACCATCGCGCCGACCATGAACACGTTGAAATGCGCGAAGTTGATCAGCTCGGCGATGCCGTAAACCAACGTGAAGCCGAGCGCCAGGAGCGAGTACATCGCTCCCAGGCTCAGCCCGTTGATCACCTGCTGCAGCAGCAGGTCGGCGGACGTCACGGCCTATGCGACCGGCGCGACGCCGACGTACTTGTATTGCGCGTCGGGATCATCGAGCGGCTTGTCGGCGTTCTTGCGGATCTGGAACACGCTGATGATCTTGTTGCGCAGGTCGCCGTTCTCGTCGAACTCGATGGGTCCAAGCATGCTGTTCGGCAGCTTGACCCGCTGGATCGCGTCGCGCACCGCGTCCCGCGTCACCGGCTTGCCGGAGGCGGCGATGGCCTTCACCGCCGCGATGATGACCTGGGCGCCGGTGTAGCAGGTGATGGTGTAGTCGTCCGGGCGCTGCTTGAACCGCGCGAAGTAGCGGTCGCTGAACTGGGCGGCCACTGGGTCCTCGGTGACATGCGGGGAGGCGACGGTGGCGTACCAGCCCTCGACCGCCGGGAACCCGGCGCCTTTCAGCAGGTCCGCGCTCTGCATCCCGTCGCCGCCCGCCTTGATCGCGTCCGGGATGATCTCGTACGCCTGCTTCGCCAGCTTGACGCCGGCTTGGCCGACCCCGCCGTAATACAGCGCCTGCGGCCCCAGCGACTTGATCTTGGTCAGGATCGGCGCGTAGTCCGCGGCCTTGGGGTCCAGCCGGTCGCGCCCGAGCACCTTGATGCCCCGCTTCTCCGCCTGCGCCTGGAACGCGTCGGCCAGGCCCACCCCGTAAGCGCCGGAGTCGTCGAGCACGAAGATCGTCTTCACCTTCAGCGTGTCGGCCATGTAGTTGGCCATGTTCGGCCCTTGGAACGCATCGGTTGCCACCGTGCGGAAGTAGATCGCCTTGCCCGCCGGCCGGTACTGCTGGGCGTATTTCGGGTCCGTCAGGTCGGGGTTGGTCGAGGCCGGCGTGATGATCGCGAGGTTGCCCTGGCTCAGGATCGGCGCCATCGCCTTGCCCGCGCCCGACATCTGTGGACCGAGCGCCGCCATGTAGCCCTTGTCCGACACCATGGTGCGTGCGTTGGTCGCGGCCTGCGCCGGGTCGTATTGCCCGGCGGTGGCCGTCGCGTCGTCATGCTTGACAAGCTGGAACGTGTAGCCGGGCACCGCCTTGGCGGCGTTCGCCTCCTCGAACGCGATCACCGCGCCGTTGCCGATCCGCGCGGCGTTCTCCGCATCTGCCCCGGTGAAAGACAGGTTGATGCCGATCTTGACCACCTTGTCGGCGGCCCATGCCCCTCGCGAACCCGCGGCGGCGGCG
The DNA here is from genome assembly GCA_903644035.1 of Rhodospirillales bacterium. GTDB lineage: Bacteria > Pseudomonadota > Alphaproteobacteria > Acetobacterales > Acetobacteraceae > CAHJXG01. The sequence goes on along the minus strand of CAHJXG010000411.1, from coordinate 309 downwards.
GCGAGAACGGCTGCGGTTTGAATGGCGCTACGGCGTGAGATCATACCAGGTCACTCCCTTGCTGGATCCAGCATCAACCCCGCCGCAACCGGCGGCGTCTCATTAAGAACACCTTATGCAAGGTTCGTCATGCAAGGGAAGGGCCAGCATCTCCGTCTGGCCCCCGACTCAGGTCGCGCCCAGCCTCCTCCCCGGCACCCGTGGTCTTGACGCTGTCGGCGCGGCGCGAACTCCTTCGTTCTCAGTATCCCTGCATCGCCTGGGCGCGCGCCCGGCCACGCCGGCCCGGGGCAGGCGCCGGCGGCACGG
>CAHJXG010000410.1 GCA_903644035.1 Rhodospirillales bacterium | reverse complement strand
GCCCAGCGCCGCCCGCGCCGGCTCCGGCACCTGGCCCGTCAGCGTGACCCGGCGCAGGTGGAACACCGGCCCGGCCTCGACGGCCACCGCCACCGGGACCGGGGCGCTTGCGGCCTCCAGCACCGTCGGCAGCGTCGTGTCGTCCAGGCCGCGTCCAGCCATCTGGATCGTGACCCGGGCGGCATAGTGCCCGTAGCTGTTGAGCGCCGTCACGAGGCGGTCCTGGTCGTCCCGGGCACGGGTCACCAGCGCGAACGGACCCACCGGCGCGCTCTCCCGCAGCGACAGGAGGTTGGAGCTGTCCCTCAGCGCCTGGTCCAAAGCCGCATCGCCCGTGGCAGCGATGGCGACGGTGTAGGGCTGCGGATCGGCCGCGCCGGCCGCCGCGCCATGCAGCACGGCCAGCACGGCGGCGAACAGGGCCACGCGCCGGGACAGGGAGATCATTCCGGGTCTGAGCATACCGCAGCATAATGCTGAAAGCCCGCGAGAGCGCCAGTTCCACATGGGCATCCCGCTACGCCGCCCGCCTTAGTCCCCAGATTGTCACGGGCGCGTCGTTGTCCCGACACATAGGGCTTGATATTTGATTTCCATGACAATCCTTAAACCCCGTGCGCGCCAGAGAAGCCTGCCCATCCTGGCGCAGGTGGAGATGGAGGCGACGCCACGCCAGCGGACGCACCGGCTGCTGTCGGTGCGTCGGGGCGCCGCCATCGCCCTGTGGACGCTTCCCGCCGCCGCGATCCAGGCGGGGATGCTCGTAGTGCCCGGCCGTGGCAAGATTGTGTTCGCCCGGCTGTATTGGGCGAGCCTGTGCCGCCTGCTCGGCCTGCAGGTGCGGGTGATCGGCCGGCCGGCGCAGGGCTGCGGCCGGCCGGTGGTGTTCGCCTCGAACCACTCGTCCTGGCTCGACATCCTGACCCTGGGCGGCGTGCTGGAGGGCTGCTTCATCGCCAAGGAGGAGGTCGGCCGCTGGCCGGTCGTCCGCACCATCGCCCGCCTGGGCCGCACCGTGTTCGTCAGCCGCCGCGCCGCCAACACCGGGCGCGAGCGCGACGACATGCAGGGCCGGCTGGACGCCGGCGACAACCTGATCCTGTTTCCCGAGGGCACCAGCTCCGACGGCTCGCGCGTGCTGCCGTTCCGCTCGGTGTTCTTCTCGGTCGTCGAGGCGCGCGCAGGCGAGGCGCGTCGGGGTCCCCCGCCGCTGATCCAGCCGGTGTCCGTCGTCTATGACCAGCTGGGCGGGCTGCCGATGGGGCGGGCGAGCCGGCCGGTGTTCGCCTGGTATGGCGACATGGACCTGGCCAGCCACTACTGGCGCCTGGCGCAGCACCGCGGGCTGCGCGCCACCGTCCTGCTGCACCCGCCGGTCGATCCGGCGGCCTACGCCTCCCGCAAGGCGCTGGCCCAGGCGGTGTGGCAGACCGTGGCCGAGGGCGCGGCCACGCTCCGGCAGAACCGCCCGGTGCGGCCCGCCCTGCACCCGGCGCCGGCCGGCGAAGCGCCGCCGCGGCCGGCCTTTGCCTGACCGAATTGGCTTTTGCTTGACAGCGATTGGGCCTGATCTGCCACACTCGGCTTCCAGAGTCGGCAAGACCGAAGAAAGGCTTTTGAACGCTGCCGTGCTTGACCCCAACCGGGCGCCCGCCCATTCCTCCCCAACGCCTGGCCGGGCCTGTCCGGCCGGATGGGGAGTGTGCCCGGCCGTGACCGCGACAGACGACAAGAAATGCCCAAAGCGGCTGCATGTCATCACCTGGGGCTGCCAGATGAACGTGTATGACAGCGGACGCATGGCGGATGTCCTGGCGCCCTTGGGCTTCGCGCCGACGGCGACACCGGACGACGCCGACATGGTGATCCTGAACACCTGCCACATCCGCGACAAGGCAGCCGAGAAGGTGTTCAGCGAGCTGGGCCGGCTGCGCGTGGTCAAGCAGGCGCGGGAGGCGGCCGGGCGTTCGACCATCCTGGCCGTCGCCGGCTGCGTGGCGCAGGCGGAGGGGGCGGAAATCGTCGCGCGCGCCCCTTACGTCGACATCGTGCTGGGGCCGCAGACCTATCACCGCCTGCCGGAGATGGTGGCCCGCGCCGCCCGCGCCGGCGGCGGGGTGATCGAGACGGACTTCCCGGCCGAGGCCAAGTTCGACTACCTGCCGGACAGCGCCACGACCCAAGGCGTGACCGCGTTCCTGACCATCCAGGAGGGCTGCGACAAGTTCTGCAGCTTCTGCGTCGTCCCCTACACCCGCGGCGCCGAGGCGAGCCGTCCCGCTGCCGCCGTCATCGCCGAGGCGCGGCACCTGGTGGCGCAGGGCACCCGCGAGATCACGCTGCTCGGGCAGAACGTCAACGCCTGGCATGGTGAGGCGCCAGGCGGCGGCACGTGGAGCTTCGGCCGGCTGATCCGGGCGCTGGCCGAGCTGCCGGGCCTGCTGCGGCTGCGCTACACCACGTCGCATCCGCGCGACATGGACGACGACCTGATCGACGCCCACCGGGACGTGCCGCAGCTGATGCCGTTCCTGCACCTGCCGGTGCAGTCCGGCTCCGATCGGATGCTGGCGGCGATGAACCGGCGCCACACCGTCGACGACTACCTGCGGCTGGTGGAGCGTCTGCGGACGGCGCGGCCCGACCTTGCGCTGTCGTCGGACTTCATCGTGGGGCATCCCGGGGAAAGCGACGCGGACTTCGAGGCGACGCTTCACCTCGTGCGCCGGGTCGGCTTCGCGCAGGCGTTCAGCTTCCAGTATTCCTCCCGCCCTGGCACGCCTGCGGCCGGTGCCCCGCTGCAGGTGGCCGAGCCCCTGAAGCATGAGCGCCTGCAGGGGCTGCTGGCCCTGCTGCGCGAGCAGCAGGCGGCGTTCAACGCGCGGAGCCGCGGCCTGGTCATGCCGGTGCTGTTCACCGGGCCGGGCCGGCGCCCCGGACAGCTCTCCGGCCGATCACCTTTTCTTCAGCCGGTGCATGTGAATGGCCCAATATCGCTGATCGGGCAGGTCGCCCCGGTGACGATCGTGGATGGACGCCCCAATTCTCTGGCTGGAACCCTGACCCTGGAGCAAATCTGCGCTTGAACATCCTCGCCGAGACTCCGGCTTCGACGTCTCCGGTCCCGGCATCGCCCGGCAAGGCGGTGACGCTGCAATTCAACGACAACGCGCTGCTGCCGCTGCTGTTCGGCGACCATGACCGCCACCTGGTCCGGTTGGAGCAGGGCCTCGGCGTGCGCATGTCGTCGCGCGGCAACCGCGTCGCCATCAGCGGGGAGCCGGCCCGCGTGCAGGCGGCGGAGGCCGCGCTGACCGGGTTGTACAAGCGCCTTGAACGTGGGAAGGGCGTGTCCCGTGCCGATGTGGAGGCGGCGATCCGCATGTCCGACACCGATCCCGATCCCCGGCTGCCGCTGTCGGACCTGCCGGCGATCCACACCCGCCGTGGCGCGGTGGGACCGCGCTCGCCCGGCCAGGCGACCTACATGGAGATGCTCGGGCGGCACGAGATGGTGTTCGGCATCGGCCCGGCCGGCACCGGCAAGACCTACCTCGCCGTCGCCCAGGCGGTCGCGATGCTCCAGGCCGGGCGCGTGGACCGCATCGTGCTGTCCCGCCCGGCGGTCGAGGCCGGGGAGCGCCTGGGCTTCCTGCCCGGCGACCTCAAGGAGAAGGTCGATCCCTATCTCCGCCCGCTGTATGACGCGCTGCACGACATGATGCCGGGCGACCAGGTGATCCGGCGCATGGGCACCGGCGAGATCGAGGTGGCACCCCTCGCCTTCATGCGCGGCCGCACCCTTGCCCACGCCTTCGTCATCCTGGACGAGGCGCAGAACACCACGCCGGTGCAGATGAAGATGTTCCTGACCCGCATGGGCGAAGGGACGCGCATGGTGATCACCGGCGACCTGAGCCAGATCGACCTGCCGCCGGGCCAGCGCAGCGGGCTGCGCGACGCGCTCGACACGCTGGACGGCCTGCCCGGCATCGGCGTGACCCGGTTCGGCGTGCGCGACGTGGTGCGCCACCCGCTTGTCGCCGCCATTGTCGGCGCGTATGAGCAACGGGCGCAGGCCCAGCGCGATGCCGGCATGCCCGAGGCCGGGCAGAACCGCGGCCCCCGCGGCCGGCCGCGAACCGAAGTGCCGAGCGAGTCCCAGGACACCAATGGACCCTGACAGCAGACGCGGCCCCGCTTCGGCGGGGCTTACCCTTGATCCCGCCATCGTCATGGCGGATCCCCGGTGGCGGCGGTTCGCGCCCCATGCCGAAGCGGTCGCCGCCCGGGCCGTGCGGGCCGCCGGGGGAGCCGGGGCCGTGGTCCTCGCGTCCGACCGGATGGTCAAGCGCCTGAACGCGCGGCACCGCGGCCAGAACAAGCCGACCAACGTGCTGACCTTCGACAGCGGAGACATCGTCCTGGCCCTGGGCGTCGTGCGGCGGGAGGCCCGGGCCGCCGGGCGACGGCCGGCGCATCACCTGGCGCATCTCGTCGTGCACGGCGCGCTGCACCTGCGAGGCCACGACCACAGCCTGCCCGGCGACGCCCGGCGCATGGAGATGACGGAGACCCGGCTGCTGCGCCGCATGGGCGTGCCCGATCCGTGGCGCGCGGCGCGGCGCCCGGCATGAGCGCGTCTCAACAGCGCACCTTCCTGAACCGGGTGCGGCAGCGGCTGCGCGGACGCCAGCCCGAGCACAACGTGCGGGAAAGCATCGCCGAGCTGGTCCAGCAATCCGCCGATGACAGCCAGACCAACGGCACCGTGCCGGAGCTCGACCGTCAGGAACGGGCGCTGATCGCCAACGTGCTGCGCCTTCGCGGCAAGTCGGCCGACGACGTGATGGTGCCCCGGGCCGACATCGTCGCCATGCCGGTCGATGTCACCTTGGAACAGGCGCTGGACCAGATCCGCCGGGAAGGCCATTCGCGCCTGCCGGTGTATCGCGAGCAGCTGGACGAGATCGTGGGCATGGTCCACATCAAGGACGTGTTCGCCTATGTCGGCCGTCCCGACGCGTTCAACCTGGAGGCCCTGCTGCGCCTGCCGCTGATGGTCGCGCCGCAGATCCCGGTCTTGGACCTGCTGCTGCAGATGCGCCAGGCGCGGATGCACCTGGCGCTCGTGGTGGACGAGTATGGCGGCATCGACGGCCTGCTCACCATCGAGGACCTGGTGGAGGAGATCGTCGGCGACATCGCCGATGAGCACGATGAGGTCGAGGGTCCGATGATCGTCGAACGCCCGGACGGCGCGCTCGACCTCGACGCCCGGCTGTCGATCGAGGATTTCGAAATCCGGCTCGGGCAGACCCTGACGGAAGACGAGCGGGAGGCCGACATCGACACCGTGGGCGGCTTGGTGTTCACCCTGGCGGGGCGGGTGCCGGCGCGTGGCGAGGTGATCAGCCATGCCTCTGGGCTCGAGTTCCGCATCCTGGACGCCGACGCGCGCCGGATTCGCCGCCTCCGGGCACGGCGTCCGGTGCAGCAGGCGGCGGAGTAGGCGGCCGTGGGGCCACACTTGAGACACGCCTCGGCCCTTGCACCGCAGCCCTCTTCCGGCCACATCTGCTGATATCTGGACCCGAGCAGTCCGCATTTTCGAGGTAGAGATCATGTTCATCGAAACCGAAGGCACCCCGAACCCGGCCACGCTCAAGTTCCTGCCCGGGCGCGACGTGATGGGCGACGGCACCGCCGATTTCGCCGGGCCGGACACGGCGGGCCGCAGCCCGCTCGCCACCGCGCTGTTCGCCCTGCCCGGCGTGGCCCGCGTGTTCCTGGGCGGCGACTTCATCACCATCACCAAGTCCGACATCGCCGAATGGCAGGCGCTGCGGCCCCAGGTGCTCGGCGCGATCATGGAGCATTTCGTCGCCGGCCGCCCGGTGATCGAGGGCCTGGGCGCGGTGGTGGACGAGGACGTGTCGCCCGAAGACCAGGAGATCGTCGATCAGATCAAGGAGCTGCTCGACACCCGCGTGCGTCCGGCCGTCGCCAGCGACGGCGGCGACATCGTGTTCCGCGGCTACCGCGAGGGCGTGGTGCGCCTGCACATGCAGGGCGCCTGCAGCGGCTGTCCGTCCTCCAGCGCCACCCTGAAGCACGGCATCGAGAACATGCTGCGGCACTACGTGCCGGAGGTCACCTCGGTCGAGCAGGTCGAGGCCTGACGCACCCCCTGCTTCCGGCAATCCCGCCCGGACATGCGGCCTCCGCCAGCCGTCCACGCCGTTCGGCGGTCCTGCACGCGTAAGGGGTGGGCAGCCTGATCATTGAGTCCGATGAGGCTCGCTGTCGGCCCTGAACGCAGCCTCGTGCTTGCGTTGGACGCAGCGCTGTCCGGCTGCTCCGCCGGGGTGGTGGGTCCGGATGGCGTGCTGGCGGAACGTCGTGCGGTCGGTGCGCGGGGCCAGGTCGCGGCGCTTCCCGCGATGGCCCGGGCGGTGCTGTCGCAGGTGGGGATCGCGCCCGCTCAGCTGACGATGGTGGGCGTGACGATCGGGCCGGGAAGTTTCACCGGCATCCGCGCCGCCTTGTCGTTCGCGCATGGTGTCGCGATCTCGGCCAAGCTGCTCTTGGTCGGCGTCACGGTCGGCGAGGCTCTGGCCGTTCCGGATCACGGGCGCGAGCAGTGGGTGGCGGTCGATACCCGCCGCGGCCGTGTGTTCCTGGATCGCGGACGCGGCGTGACGACAGTGTCGCTCGACATGCTGCCGAACCCGTCCGGCCCGGTGTCGCTGGCCGGGGATGCCGCGGTTGCCGTCGCGTCCCGGCTTGCGGCCCGCGGCGCGGATGTCCTCCTGCTTCCGGGACGGATGCCCACGCCCGCCGGCGTGGCGATGGCGGCCCGCTGCCGGGTGAGCATGGGACTGGAGCGTCGCCCGGTCCAACCGCTGTACGTCGACCCACCGGACGCGCGCCCGGCGAGATCGTCGTGACCGATCCGCTCGTGATGGCGACCGTGGCCCATGCGAAGGCCATGGCACTCCTGCATGGCCGCGCCTTTGCCCCTCGTGAACGCTGGGGTGCTGACGCCATCGGCTTGCAGCTTGCCCTGCCCGGCGCGTTCGGATGGATCGCGTCGGCCGGTGGCATGATCCTGGCACGGGTTGCCGCCGATGAGGCGGAAGTGCTGACCCTGGCAGTGGACCCCACGGTGCAAGGGCATGGCCTCGGGCGGGCGTTGCTGGAGCAGGCCATGGTCACGGCACGGCAGCGTGGCGCCACGGCCGCGTTCCTGGAGGTCGCGTCTGGCAACGCCCCGGCGCGTGCGCTCTACGCGGCGGCGTCCTTTGCCGTGGTCGGCCGCCGGAACGGCTACTATCCCGGCGGAGACGACGCGCTCGTGCTGCGGCGGCCGTTGTAGCCCCTGCCTAAGGGCGGGAGGGTGAGGCCGGTCGATGCGGCCCGCGGCGCAGCAGCAAGTCAGTCGTTCCGTCTGAGTTATCTTTTTGGCTTACTACAACATGCCCCTGCTCGATGGCAGTCCGTGGAACATTGCGGCGCGGTTCCTCTCCGCGGAGACGAACCATTAACATTTGTCCAGGTATTAGTCGGTCAAGAGCGAGGCGGGTGCGGACATAGGTCATAGGGCAAACCTCGCGGGTGATGTCCAGATGCTGATCTATCGGTCGTGCCGGCTGCATTTCGTCCAGCGTGATTGCCCCCATTTTTATTTTACAAGTCCTCTATTGCGAAGTGACGAGGTAAAACCGTATATGCCTTACTACTTATGCAACGAAGGGGTTCCTTATGGTCGAAGCGGCAGCTAACTCGGACGTTCTTGGGCTGACAGCCCAGATTGTCTCGGCTCATGTGTCCAACAACTCGGTGGCGCCTGATGCGTTGCCCAACCTGATCCAGGAGGTCTATCGCACTCTGGCCGGAGTCGGAAAGGAACCGGTTGTCCCCGACAAGCAGCAGCCAGCCGTGCCGGTCAAGAAATCGGTATTTCCCGACCATATCATCTGTCTGGAGGATGGGAAGAAGCTGAAGATGCTCAAGCGCCATTTGAAGACATCTTACAACATGACGCCGGAGCAGTATCGGGAGAAATGGCAACTGCCGCCGGATTATCCGATGGTGGCGCCGAACTACGCGCGGCATCGCTCGTCGCTTGCCAAGAAGATCGGCCTCGGCACGAAGCCGCGCGCACGCTAACGTATGTTCTGTACGCTTTGGCTCAAGCAGCACGCTTTCGCGATGGTGGTAACGAGCAGCATCGTCCATGCGGGCGACCCTGTTTGTGCAAATGATGCTTGAGCCGGGCGGACTGAGCGTCTGGATTCGACAGGCGGCGCCTACATCGGCTACGCGGGGAGCCGTGGTACGGATGACGGAGTTGGCCGATCGTGTCCCAGGGCCAGCCGGCCGGCGGCAGCTTCGATTTGCGCCAGCACCCGTGCGCGTGGGCCTTGTCGCCATGTTGAGAGGGGCTGCGCAGCGCTCCAGGGCCGGCGCGCGCCGCCGTCCGGGTGTCTCGCGGCAGGGTGCGCCCGCACCGACGCAGGCGTCGGGGCGGATCGCGGTTTCGCCAAAGCCCCTCTGCAGAGCGTTTGGCTGATGGATCTTCCCCTCCAGCGTGGATGCGTGATGGGGCCAGCCTTATGACAGACCTGAGGCCGCTGCAGGTTCCGTCCGGCATCGAAGGTCTAGCAGAATTGCGCGCCGGCAACCTCGGCGTTCGCATCGCCTCGACTCGGAGCGAGGTCGATGCCGCCCTGGCCCTCCGCTACCGCATCTTCTTCGAGGAGATGGGCGCGACGCCTGACCCGGCCACGCGGCGCACGCAGCGCGACCAGGACGCCTATGACGCCGTGGCCGATCATCTGCTGGTCATCGACCACGAGATCGGGCCGGGTCCGGAGGGGGTTGTCGGCACATACCGGTTGATCCAGCAGGCCGGCGCCGACGCCATCGGCTGCTTCTACTCGGCGACCGAATACGACATCGCGCCGATCACCGGCTTCCCCGGCCAAATCCTGGAACTCGGGCGATCCTGCGTCGATGCCCGGTATCGCGGCCGGGCGGTGATGCAGCTGCTGTGGCGCGGCATCGCCGCCTACGTGTTCCATCACCAGATCGAGCTGCTGTTCGGCTGCGCCAGCCTGACCGGCACCGACCCGGACGCGCTGGCGACCGAGCTGACCTACCTGTATGGCCACCATCTCGCGCCGCCGGCCCTGCGTCCCCGGGCACGGCGGGAACGCTACATCGACATGCGCCGGCTCGACCCGGCCCACATCGACCCCCGCCGCGCCAACCAGATGCTGCCGCCGCTGATCAAGGGCTACCTGCGGGTGGGCGCGTTCGTCGGCGACGGCGCGGTGGTCGATTCGCAGTTCAACACGACCGATGTCGCCATCATCGTGAAGACCGACATGATCACCGACAAGTACTTCAGGCACTACGAGCGTCAAAGCCGTGACCTGCCGGACTGACGCCTCTCGCTCGACCCGGCGCCCGCAACCCGATTCGGACCAGCCTCGATGCATGTGATCATGACCGCGCCCCGCCTCGCGCCGGCGGCGGTCGCCTTGATCGAGGCGGTGGGCGCCACCTTGCACTACATGGCCCCGTTCCCGTCTGCGGCGGACGTGGCGGCGCTCGCGGCGGCGGTCCAGCCACAGGCCATCCTGTCCCGTCAGGGGCCGGTCACGGCGGCGGTGATGGACGCGGCGCCGGGCCTGCGCGTCATCGCCCGCCACGGCGTGGGCGTGGACGACGTGGACGTGGCCGAGGCGCAGCGCCGCGGCATCGTCGTCACCCGTGCGCCGGGTTCCAACACGCAGGCCGTGGCCGAGCACGCCATGGCGCTGCTGCTGGCCCTGGCCAAGGACCTGCCGCTGCTGTCGGCCCAGGTGGCGGGCGGCGCCTGGCGCAAGGCGGAGACCAAGGTCAGGGACGTGGCCGGGCTTCGGCTGGGCCTGGTCGGCTGCGGCGCCATCGGGCAGGCCGTGGCGCGCTTGGGGGCGGCGTTCGGGATGGCGGTCGCGGCCTACGACCCGGCCATGCCGGACGGCGAAGGCATCGCTCCGGCGGCGGACCTGCACGCCCTGCTGGCGCGCTCGGACGTGCTGTCCCTGCACTTGCCTCTGCTCCCGGCCACCCGGCACCTGATCGGCGCCAAGGAGCTGGCCGCCTTGCCGCCCGGCGCCATCGTGCTCAACACCGCCCGCGGCGGCCTGATCGACGAGGCCGCGCTGCTGGAAGCGCTGGAAGCCGGGCACCTGGCCGGCGCCGGGCTTGACGTGTTCGAGGACGAGCCGCCGCCCGACCGCCACCCCCTGCGCCGCCACCCGCGCGTGATCTGCACCCCGCACGTCGCGGGCGTGACGGACGGCAGCCTGGTGAACATGGGCGTGATGGCGGCCGAGTGCATCGTCGCCGTGCTGCGCGGCGACCCGGTGCCGGCCGGGTGCCTGGTGCAGGTGTGATCAGCAAGGGCGTGGCTGGGCCATGGATGCGCCTGCGCGCGGCGGCCGGCTGGCGGGCGGACCTGGCGGCGGCGGGCTTGG
>CAHJXG010000409.1 GCA_903644035.1 Rhodospirillales bacterium | reverse complement strand
GAGGTCGTGGTGCAGGACGGCCTGCAGGTGGGCGCGACGGTCCGGCTCGGCTCGCCGGACCCGGCGGCACGGCCGGTGCTCAACCTGCGCGGCTCGTCGGTGGGAAGCCTGACGATGCCGAACGGGCTGCCGCCGCAGCCCTATTCGACGGTGGCCTCGCCGACCAAATACGCGACGGTGACGGTGAGCGGGCAGAGCCGGATCGGCAGCATCGCCATCGGCAACTCCGCCGACATCGTGCGGGCGCCGGCGCCGTATGGGCATGGGGCGCTGAGGGCGCCCGACAACCTCCTGGTGAACCTGGCCTCGCAGGCGGTGCTGAGCGCCGGGTTCGACGTGAAGGACGGGTCGAGGCTCACGGTGAACGGCGACACCACGGCCGGGTTCAACGTGGGCGCGTCCACGATCCGGGGCGGGCGCGTGGTGATCGCCGCGCCGCTGGCCGGGTCGGGCACGATCACCATGACCAACGGGGCGGTGGTCACGCCGACCGGGGAGGCCAATGCCGGCACGCTGGAGCTGGCCCGGCGCGTGGGGGCGGGGGTGACGATCGACATCCGCATGGGAACGCTGCTGCTCGACAAGCCGCAGCTGTTCGCGGGCACGCTCAACATCCGGGCCAGCGAGGGCACCGCCTCCTATGGGCCGCAGGCCGTGCTGCTGAAGGGGTTGGCGGCCAGCTCGTTCGGGTTCGACGACGCGACGCACCGCATGACGCTGTGGAGCGGCGACGCGGTGCTGGACACGGTGCAGTTCAGCGCCGGCACCAGCTCGGCGTCGTTCACGACGGGGCCGTATGGTTCGCTGGACGTGCTGCAGACCGCGGACGGCGTGCTGCTGCGCGGGCTCTACAACGCCAACCCGGCGGGTTCGACGGAGATCCCGCGGCATGTGGCTGGGGTTTGATGGGGCGGGGCGTCCGGCACCGGCGGTTTGATGCGTAGATCGTCCTCCGCCGGGGTGCCTGGGATCGCAGGCGCATGACGGCGGGCAAGCTGCTGCGCCTGGGCGACGTGCTGCTGATGCGTGGGCTGGTCGCCATGGAGGACCTGGAGGCTGCCCTGGACCGGCAGCGCGAGCAGGGCGGCCCGCTGGGGGAGAGCGTCGTCGCCCTGGGCCTGCTGTCGCCCGAGCAGCTGCAGGCTGTCCTGCGCGACATCCCCGCCCTGCCGTTCACGGTGGACGCCACGGGTGTCAGCCGCAGCGCGCTGCTCGGCCTGCTGCTGAAGTTCATGCGCATGGAGGGCTGCGAGACGCTGCCTGAGCTCGGCAGCCGCATGAAGCTCCACCAGTCGGTGCTGCAGGAGCTGCTTGCCGAAGCCACGACCCAGCATCTGGTGCAGGCGCTCGGTTCCGTGCAGCAGGGACTTGTCAGCTACATGCGGTACTCGCTGACCGATCAGGGCCGGGTCGCTGCGGCGGAGGCCATGGCCCAGTCGCAGTATCTCGGACCCGCGCCGGTCTCGCTCGCGGCCTTTCAGGTCCAGGTCGGCCGGCAGGCCATCGCCAACGAGAACCTGGTCGAGGATGGCATGCGCCGGGGCTTCTCCGGCTTGAGCATGCCGGCGAACTTCGTGCGCAAGCTGCTGCCTGCGGTCCGGGCGGGACGCACCGTCCTGCTTTACGGCCCGCCCGGCAACGGGAAGACGAGCGTGGGCAGCCGGATCGCGGACATGTTCCGGGACGTCATCTATGTCCCCTACGCCATCGAGGTGAGTGGCCAAGTCATCAAGATGTTCGACGACACGCTGCACAAGCTCTATGGCGGGGAGACGTCGGCGCCGGCCCTGTCGAGCGGGGAGGGCCTGCTGCTGGAGGGCTTCGACGCCCGATGGCAGGCGTGCCGGCGCCCGGTCGCGATGGCGGGCGGAGAACTGACGCTCGAGATGCTCGACCTCGGCTTCGACGCGGGCACCAAGTTCTACGAGGCGCCGCTGCACATGAAGGCGCTGAACGGCGTGCTGCTGATCGACGACTTCGGCCGCCAGAGGGTCAGCCCGACCGAGCTGCTCAACCGGTGGATCGTGCCGATGGAGAGCCGCATCGACTACCTCAAGCTCAACTCCGGCATGAGCTTCCAGATTCCCTTCGACGAGCTGATGATCTTCTCGACCAACCTCGACCCTTCGGACCTGGTTGACCCCGCCTTTCTCCGCCGCATTCCCTACAAGGTCGAAGTCGCCGGCCCGAGCGTCGAGGACTACCGGCAGGTGTTCGCCGCCGCCGCGGCGCAGCGGGGCCTCACGATCGAGGGCGGGACGCTGGACCATATCGTGCGGCGGCTGCAGGAGGGCGGTCACGACCTGGCCTATTTTCAGCCGCGGTTCCTGTGCGAGCAGGCGTTCCAGCTGTGCGCCTGCTTCGCCCTTCCGCCCGTCATCACCCGGGAGGTCGCCGACGAGGGGCTGGAGAACCTCTACGTCGACCTGATCGCGAAGACGCCCCGGTGAGCGCCCGTGACCGGGCGTCCGGGCCTTGCGCCGGAAGGTTGATCTACGCGCCCGGCGTGCGCGTCTCGTTCAAGGCGATCCCCTCGTAGATCGCCGTCACGGGGATCTCGATGCCGACCTCCGGAAGGTGGAGGGTATCGTCCTCGGTCAGCCCGGCGGCCCAGAACGCCTCGCCTGCGTGGTCGCGGGAGAGGACGGTGACGGCCATGGCGTCGGGTTCCACGATGACGTAGCGGAGGATGGTGGGCACGGCCTGGTACTCGCGCAGCCTGGTGATGCGGTCCATGCGGACGGAGGAGGGGCTGACGACCTCGACGACGATGACGGGGTTGGGGACCAGGCGGTCGCGGGCGTTGAACTCCGTGCAGGTGACGACGGCGTCGGGGTAGCGCACGGTGTCGCCCATGGTGGCGACGCCGGCGTCCGGGCCGAGCGGCTCGCACGTCTTGCCGCGCAAGCGGCTCATGAGCTGGAAATTGATGTTCCGGATCAGGCTGCTGTGGCCCAGGGTGCCGCCGGTCATGGCGATGGGTTGGAAGCCGTCGAACTCGTAGCGCGCGTCCTGGGTTTCGGCCCAGTCGAAGAACTCCTGTTGGGTCATGATCTTGCGGAAGGCGGCGCTCATGGGGCGAGGCTAGCGTCGGCAGTGAGAAATGGGGCGTTTTTTTGAGGCTTCGCCTTCGCTGGATGTTGGTTGCGCAATGGCGACCGCGGTCTCCATAGGCAGAGGCGATTGATGGCAGGCCCAACACTCTCCACGATGTCAGGTGCTATGTACGCCGCATACGCGCGCAGCTTTGCTTGGCTCGCGCTCTTGGCGGCCACCGCTGTTGGAGTTGGAATTGTTACGAACGTGGTATTTGTTGATTTCGTGCGCGGCAACACGGGGAGAACGCGGGAGAGCGCGATCGAGATGATGGTGCTGCTTCCGCCAATACTTGGATTGTTGGTCATCGTTGGGGTGTTGATCGTCTATGCCCTACCACAGTGCTTCCAGGCCGTGATGTCGGATGCCCTCGTGTGCCGATTTGGCATACAGGCGCAGGCAGGCGTACTGCTGGTCCTGCCAATCACGGCGGTTATCACTTGGTATTGCTACGACTATCTGATGCAACTTGCCTTCGACCCGGATTGGCAGCACGCTCTGACGACGGACCACTATCTGGCGACGCTGAGGTTCCAGGTGCCTGCGACGCTGTTCAGCGTTGCCTATGCCGCTGCGGGCTCGAAGCGAGCGTTCCAAAAGCGCATCATCTTCCTGGCTTTCGTTGCAGCCATCGTTGTAGGTGGAGTTGAGGGGTATCGCATGGCTTACCGCGTGATTGAGGAGCCGTCGCTTAGTGCATACTAGCCTGCGGGCCGGTCGGTCCAGTGAACAGACCATCCGATTGCCCGGGACTGGGCGTGGCCCGTTGCCCGCACGCCGAGGCGCCTGCGTCGCTTAAAGGTTCGCGCCCGCTTCACCAGCTTCTGCGCCAGCGACCAGCAGTGCACCTTGCTTGGACCATCGTAGATACGGAAGCCGCGGACCTCGCGGAAGATGCGTTCCACCAGCGTGTCGTTCGTGATGCCCTGGCCGCCCAAGACCTGCACGCAGCGGTCGGCGACGCGGTAGATGGCTTCTGAGCAGACGACCTTGGCGATGCTGCTCTCGGCGCCGGCGCGGTGGCCCTCGTCGAGCAGCCAGGCGGTGTGCCAGATGGTGAGACGGTTGGTGCGGAGGTCCATGTCGTTGTCAGCCAGCATGAAGCCGACGCCCTCACGGGCGGCGAGCGGCTTGCCGAAGGCTTCGCGCTTGGTGGCGTAGGCGAGGGCGATGTCCTGGGCGCGGAGGGCGGCGCCGAGCTACCTCATGCAGTGGGTGAGGCGGGCGAGGGCGAGGCGGATTTGGGCGTAGCGGAAGCCTTGGCCGGGTTCGCCGAGCACGTCGGCGGCGGGCACGCGGAGGCCGTCGAACTCGACGACGGCGTGGCCGCCGGCGAAGGCCTGGTCGAGGCTGTCCATGGCGCGGCCGACGTGGGTGAGGCCGAGGCCGCCGTATTCCGGGGCGACATGGGGGGAGAGCAAGCCGGCGCGGCGGGCCAGGGCGTTGAGTTCGCGGCGGAGGTCGTCGGTGGGTCCGTGGCGCTCCTGGCGGGGGTCGGCCTAGAGGGGGATCACCTGGTCGCGAATGAACGCGCGGGTGCGGAGTTGCAGGTCGAGCAAGATGGTAAAGTCCATAGCGGGTCCTCCCGCTGGGGCGGCGCAGGTCCTAGCTAGGCCGGGATGCGGCGGTTTGCCAGCGAGTAGGCAGGGACGCGGCGGAGCCGGCCGTCTCCATGGTGCGGGATAAGGAGCCGTCCGGGCGGCGGGGCCGGCCCGTGTCGGGCCGGCGCCGGGCTACTT
>CAHJXG010000408.1 GCA_903644035.1 Rhodospirillales bacterium | reverse complement strand
TGGCGGTGAGGTCGCCGCGGTTCAGCCCGGAGGTCTCGCCGCGCCCGGCCAGCCGCCCCCGGCGCAGCACCGTCACCTCGTCGGTGAAGCGCAGCACGTCGGACAGCTTGTGCGTGATGACGACGACCGTCGCGGTGCCACCATGCGCCAGGCCCTGCATGATGCCCAGCATCTCCTCCGCCTCGCGCGGCGTCAGCACGGAGGTCGGCTCGTCCAGCACCAGCAGGCGGCGCTGCAAGTAAAGCTGCTTCAGGATCTCGGTCTTCTGCCGCTCCCCCGCGGACAGCGTGCCCACGGTGGCGTCGAGGCGGATCGGGAACGGCATCCGGGCCATGAAGGCATCGAGCGCCGCGCGTTCCCGCGCCCAGTTGATGACAACCGGCACCTGGCCGCGGGCGATCACCAGGTTTTCTGCGACCGTCATGGAGGGCACGAGGGTAAAATGCTGGTACACCATGCCGAGGCCGAGCGCGTCGGCGTCCGCCGGCCGGGCGATGGCGGCCTCCCGGCCATCCACCAGGAAGCTGCCCTCGTCGGCGCGGTAGTAGCCCATCAGGCATTTCACCAGCGTGGACTTGCCGGCCCCGTTCTCGCCGAGCAGGCCGTGAACGGTGCCGGGGCGGACCTTCATGTCGATGCCCGCGAGCGCCGCGAACGTGCCGAAACGCTTGCCGATGCCCACCGCCTCCACCCCGGCGGCCGTCACGGCAGCGCGCCCAGGAACTCGCCGGAACGCGCCACCGCGCCGAACACCCCGCCCTGCATCGCCACCATGGCGAGGGCGGCGGCGTGGTTCGCCGCGTCGGTCGCGCCGCACCCGTCCGACAGCAGCAGGCACTCGAAGCCGCGGTCGTTCGCCTCGCGCATGGTGGTGTGCACGCACACGTCCGTGGTGATCCCCGTCAGCACCAGGTTGCGGACGCCGCGGGTGCGCAGCACCAGCTCCAGGTCGGTGGCGTAGAAGGCGCCCTTGCCGGGCTTGTCGATCACCACCTCGCCCGGCAGCGGCGCCAGGTCCGGGATGATCTCCCAGCCCGGCTCGCCCCGCACCAGGATGCGCCCGCACGGGCCGGGATCTCCGATGCCGGCGCCCACCTGCCGCGAGCGCCACCGCTTGTTGGCCGGCAGGTCCGACAGGTCGGGCCGGTGTCCCTCGCGGGTGTGCACGATGGTGTCGCCCCGCGCCCGCATGGCAGCGAGCACGCGGCTGATCGGCCCGATGGGCGCGCGGGTCAGGCTGATGTCGTAGCCCATGCGGTCCACGTAGCCGCCGGGCGCGCAGAAGTCGGCCTGCATGTCGATCACCAGCAGCGCCGTGCCGGACAGGTCGCCGTCATAGGGCCACGCGTAGGGGTGGGCCGGAATCATTCCGCAGTCACTCCGCCGCCTTCAGCAGCCCCCGCGGCGGCGGCAGGCCGCAGCCGGTGCCGTCGGTCACCTTGACCTCCGCCTCCCACGGCAGGCGGTAGCGGCCGGCGGCGAGGTCGTGCATGTAGGTGTAGGGGCAGTCCGTCGCCCCGCCCGCCACGGCCGAGTAGCCGCGATGGCCGAACTGGTAGGGGTTGTTCTCGACGCCCCAATGGACCCGGGCCTCCCGCACCAGATCCGGGCGCACCTCGGCGGTGATGATCTCGTCGGCCCGGCCCGAAGTGCCATGGGCGATGATGGCGCCGTCGAAGTTGCAGACCATGGCCTCCCCCATGGAATCGAAGGTCCCGTCGCTGCCGCACATGCAGACGCTCGCGGTCACCATGAGGTTGCAGAAGGCGTTGCTCTGGTTGGTGAAGCGCCAGGCGTCGCGGATCGGCGCGGTGTAGCCGGCGGTGCGCAGCATGACCTCGGCCCCGCGGTAGGCGGCCTCCCGCGCCATCTCGGGGAACATGCCGTCATGGCAGATGATGAGGGCGAGCTTCACGCCGCGCGGCCCCTCGATGACGGGGATGCCGAGGTCGCCGGGTTCCCAGGGTTCCACGGGCACCCAGGGATGCATCTTGCGGTAGTACAGCTTGATCTCGCCCGTGTCGGACACGATGAGGCCGCTGTTCCACGGCATCCCGCCGGGGTTGCGCTCCATGATGGAGAAGCAGCCCCAGACCTTGTTGTCCACGCAGGCCCGCCGCATGGCCGCGACCTCCGGCCCGTCGAGGTCGCACGTCACCTCGTCGCGCACGTCCATCGACAGGCCGTGCAGCGCGTATTCCGGGAACACCACGAGGTCGAGCGTCGCCATGTTGCGCCGCGCCTTGGCGACCATGGCGACGATGCGCTCGGTTTGCCGGGCGATGTCGGCGCGGGTCTCGATCACCGGGAGCGCCAGCTGCACCAGGCCGAGCACGACGCCGTTTGGCGCGCGGTTGAGGCCGCCTAATCCGTTCATTCCATTTCCTCCTCAGCGTGCAATGGACAACTCGCCCGGCATCCCGCGCACCGACCGGCCCGGCCGCACCGTCGCGACCAGCACCAGAAGCGTCAGCACGAAGGGTGCCGCGTAGAACAGGTAGTAGTAGCTGGTCACGCCCACCGTCTGCAGCGACGGGCCGAGCGCGCCGGCGGCGCCGAACAGCATCGACGCGCCGAGGCAGCCGACCGGGTTCCACCGCGCGAACACCACCAGCGCCACCGCCATCAGCCCCTGGCCCGACGACAGGCTCTCGTTCCAGCTTCCGGGATACACGAGGCTCAGGAACGCGCCGCCGATGCCCGCCAGCGCGCTGCCGGCCATGGTCGCGAGCAGCCGGGTGCGGTTGATGTCGAGGCCCAGCGCCCGCGCCGCGTCCGCGCTGTCCCCCACGATGCGGAGCCGCAGGCCCAGCCGCGTCGCCCGGAACATCCAGGCCATGCCGAACGCCACCGCGACGCCCAGCGGGAACAGCGGGCTGACGGTCAGGGCGCTCTGCACCTGCGGCACGGACGACCAGAAGCCCAGGGGCAGGCCCGGCAGGAGCGGGGCGCTCGGCTGCACGAAGGGCTTGCCGAAGAAAAAGGCGATCCCGTTGCCGGCCAGCAGGACGGCGATGCCCATGGCCACGTCGTTCACCCGCGTCAGCGCACACGCCACGCCGTGCAGCCCGCCCAGCGCCGCGCCCGCGCCCGCCGCCGCCAGCACGCCGAGCCAGGGGCTGCCGGTCAGGTAGGAG
>CAHJXG010000407.1 GCA_903644035.1 Rhodospirillales bacterium | reverse complement strand
AGATCTACACTCTTTCCCTACACGACGCTCTTCCGATCTCACCGCGCTGGCGGCAGGCCGTCGCGGCGTGAACGGCCCGCCCCGGCGCAACCGCGTGCCCGGCTTCGCCACCCGCGCCATCCACCACGGCTTCGACCGCACGGGCGCCCAGGGCGCGCTGATCCCGCCGATCTACATGACCTCGACCTATGCGTTCGAGACGAGCGCCGAGAGCGAGGCGGTCGCGGCGGGCGAGCTGCTGCGCCCGCTGTACGGGCGGGAGGAGAACCCGACCCAGTCCGTGCTGGAAACCCGGCTCGCCAACCTGGAAGGCGCGGAAGCCTGCGTCGTCTTCGCCTCCGGCATGGGGGCGGTCGGCTCGCTCATGCTGTCGCTGCTGTCGCAGGGCGACGAGGTCGTCGTGCACCGGACGGTGTACTCCAACACCCTGGCGCTGACCGAGGACGCGCTGCCGCGGTTCGGGATCAAGGTCGTGCCCGTCGACATGTCGGACCCGGCCAACCTTGACCCGGTGCTGTCCCGCCGCACGAGGATGGTCTATTTCGAGACGCCGGTGAACCCGACCGCCGAGGTGCTCGACATCGCCGCCATCGCCGCCCGCGCCCGCGCCGTGGGCGCGCTCGCGGTCGTGGACAGCACCTATGCGTCGCCCGCGCTACAGCGCCCGCTGGAGCATGGCGCGCACCTCGTGCTGCACGCGCTGACCAAGTACATCAACGGCCATGGCGACCTGCTCGGCGGCGCGGTGATCGGCGACCTCGCGACCATCGAGCGGCTGCGGCGGCATGGCCTGCGCTACATCACCGGCGCCACGATGTCGCCGATGTCGGCCTTCCTGGTGCTGCGCGGCATGAAGACGCTGGCGCTGCGCATGGAGCGGCACGGCCGGACGGCGCAGCGCATCGCGGAGATGCTGGCCGGGCACGAGGCGGTGGCGCGGGTGCGCTACCCGCACTTGCCGTCCGACCCCGGCTACGCCGCGGCGCGGCGGCAGATGGCGAACGGCTCGGGGATGCTGTCGTTCAGCCTCGTCTCGGGCAGCGACGGCGCGGACCGGTTCATGGACCGGCTGCGCCTTGTGCTGCGCGCGGTCAGCCTGGGGGATGCGGAGTCGCTGATCATGCGCCCGGGCGCCCTGTTGCGCGGCGCGCTCCGCGCCGACCCGGCCGCGCACCTCGCGGGCGGCGTCGATGAACCGATGATGCGCCTGTCCGTCGGGCTGGAGGACGCGGACGACCTGCTTGACGACCTGTCGCAGGCGCTGGACGCTGCCTGAGCCGGAAGCGACGAAAAAAAGGCGGCACCCGAAGGCGCCGCCAAGTTTAGGGAGGAAACGTCCGCAGCATGACAACGCCATGCTGCACTGCACAAGATAGACAAGTCCCTGTCGGATGCAAGGGGAAAGATGAGGCGGAGTGCGAGCGGCCCCAGGTCCCGGTGGATTTCAGGGCATCCGGGGCGCAGGCTGGCAGACGCCGGGCCGGCTTGGCCTGCACAGCGGGTCCATGCCGCTCCTCCTCAACGGCAGGCGGCGCAAGTACCACGACCAGACGTTCGACAGGGCGACCAAGAAACAAGGAGGACACGAGGATGGACAGCAGCCACGAGCCGCATGGCAGAAGGCAATCAAAGAAGGCTGCCGCCAGCGGCTGGATCGGCTCCGCGCTGGAGTATTATGACTTCTTCATCTACGCCACGGCGGCGTCGCTGATCTTCCCGCAGATCTTCTTCCCTTCGACCGACCCCGCGGTCGCCATCGTCGCGTCGCTCGCGACCTACGGCGTCGGCTACGTCGCCCGGCCCATCGGCGCCTTCGTGCTCGGCCATTACGGCGACACCCATGGGCGCAAGGGCGTGCTGCTGCTGTGCATGTTCCTGATGGGCGTCTCGACCATGGCGGTCGGGCTGCTGCCGACCTACCAGCAGGTGGGCGTGCTGGCTCCGGTGCTGCTGGTGGCGCTGCGGCTGATCCAGGGCTTCGCGGTCGCGGGCGAGATCAGCGGCGCCAGCTCCATGATCCTGGAGCACGCGCCCTTCGGCCGGCGCGGCTTCTTCGCGAGCTTCACCCTGCAGGGCGTGCAGGCCGGGCAGATCCTGGCGGCGGCGGTGTTCCTGCCGCTCGCGCACTTCATGCCGACCGACGCCTTCACCTCGTGGGGCTGGCGGGTGCCGTTCCTGCTCAGCGTGGTGGTGATCATCGCCGGCTACATCATCCGCCGCGAGGTCGATGAGACCCCGGCCTTCGCCGAGGAGGGCGCCACCGTGCCCAAGGCGCCCATCATCGAGGCGTTCCAGCTGAGCGGCGGCGACATGCTGCGCGTCGTGTGCATGGCGCTGATGAACGTCATCCCGGTGGTCGCCACCGTGTTCGGCGCGGCCTACGCGGTGCAGCCGGCCTACGGCATCGGCTTCGCCAAGGACATCTATCTGTGGATCCCGGTGCTGGGCAACATCCTCGCGGTGTTCATCATCCCGGTCGTCGGCAACCTGTCGGACCGGATCGGCCGCCGGCCGCCGGTCATCGTCGGGGCGCTCGGCTCAGGCCTGCTCGCCTTCGCCTACCTCTACGCCATCAGCATCCACAGCGTGCCGCTGGCCATCGCGATGTCGCTGCTGATGTGGGGCGTCGTGTATCAGGGCTACAACGCCACCTTCCCGAGCTTCTACCCGGAGCTGTTCCAGACCCGCACCCGGGTCTCGGCCATGGCCATCTCACAGAACGTGGGCACGACCATCACGGCGCTGCTGCCGGCGCTGTTCGCGATCGTGGCGCCGCCGGGTTCGGCCAACATCCCGTTGACCGTCGGCGCGATCACCTTCGGCGTCACCATCATCGCGGCGCTTGCGGCGTTGAGCGCGCGGGAAACCTACCGGCTGCACCTGAAGGACCTCGGCCACCGCGGCGCGGTCCCGGTGCCGAAGCCGGAGTATGACCGGATTCGGGAGCAGACCATGGTGGGTGCCGGGCTGGCCCGGACCTGACGCCACGCGGGCTGCCGCTCCCGCGGCAGCCCGCCCTGACGGACCGGCCCGGTCAGTACTGCAGGCGCGCCACCCGCCGCAGCTCCTCCGGCGTGCTGGTGCCGAAGCCGAAGAACTCCAGATAGGCCGGGATCATCTCGAACAGCATGTCCGCACCGACCTGGACGGTGCAGCCGCGGGCCATCGCCGCGCGCAGCAGGGGCGTGTGCTCCTCCTTCATCACGACCTCGCCGACGAACGCGCCCTCGTCGATCCCTGCGGGATCGAGCGGCAGGGGGTCGCCCGGCCTCATGCCCAGCGGCGTCGCGTTGACCACGATCTCGAAGCCCGCCGGGTCGTTGGACCCGGTGGACACCCGCAGCGCCGGGTAGTGCCGGCGCAGGCGATCCGCCAGCGACGCCGCCGAGGCCGCCGCCGGGTCGAACAGGCCAATTTCCGCCAGCCCCGCCGCCG
>CAHJXG010000406.1 GCA_903644035.1 Rhodospirillales bacterium | reverse complement strand
CGTCTTCCCGCTCGGCGTGCCAGTCCAGCAGCGGTGCCGCCACCGCGGCCCAGGCCGCCGCCAGCACCGCGAGCAGCTGCGCCCAGGCCAGGACCTGGCCGTGCCGCCCGGTCGGCAGCACGTCGGTCAGCGTGGCCAGCGTCAGAAGCGCGCCGTCGACCCGGGCGGGGTGGTCGAAGCGCTAGGCGCGCAGCCAATGGCCGTGCAAGGCGCCCCAGGTTTTCTTACCCGCGAACACCCAGCCGTGGCGCAGCATCATGGACGAGATCGCCTGCCGCCGGCGCCGCAGGTCCTCGACGGCCGACTGCCGCGCCCGGATCAGGGCGCGCACTGTCTCGTGCGCCTTGTCGGGCACCTACACCGCCGTCAGCTCGCCAGCCCGCAGCAGTCGCGCGAGCTGCTAGGCGTCGCGCCGGTTCGTCTTGACCCGGTCGCCCCAGCCGCAAACGCTGCGCGTTTCGGCGAGCCTGCGCAGGATCAACGACGGCGCGACAACGGTGCAGCGATGACCCAGCCTGGTGAGCTGGCGGTACAAGCCGTAGCCGGTCGGTCCGGTCTCGTAGCAGAAGTGCAGCCCGCGCCCGTGCCGCTTCTCCAGCTTGGCCGCCAGCCGCCGCACGCTCTCCGTGTCGGCACCGACCTCGCCCAGGTAGCGCACCTCGCCCTGCCGCCCGTCCTCAGCGACGGCCACGGCGTGCCGCAGCTTGGCAGCGTCCAACCCGACGAAACCCTCCCCATACTGTTCCACGGCTCGTCTTCCTGCGCTGAGGATCGGCCCGCCCCTGCGGGCAACCCTCGCCACCGCGCAGTGTAGGACGAGCTACCCTGCCTACGCGGCGGACACGCGAACTTACCACTGGGACGAAGGATGAAAAGACCTTCCCGAGAATGCTCGACCCATGAGAGAAAAACCTGAAGGCCATCAACTCCAATCGAGAACAACGTATGGCTTGCGTTTTCCGGGGACGAGCTTCACCACCGCATGGCGCTCCGCAATCACGTCTGCCGATGTCGCCCGCGCTACGATGCTGAACGTGTGGCTCAAAACAACCTTTCTGCTGGCGCCTCCGTCGGCACCGCTCCTTCGCTTCCGGATTTCTGAAACGGCAAGTCCGTCGCCGGCAGCTGCAAGCACTCCTAGAACTGCGTCGGACGCTGCGCCACGGTCGATCCCGGCATGATCGGACCATACCGTGGTATAAGGCGCAACGGCAGCTTGGATTGAATCCGTCATGCCGAGAACGAGGCGCAGCTCAGAAACAGCACGGAATGGACCATAACGGGGGCCGTAGAGGCGACCAGCTTCGAGGTAGGGTCTGTCCGAGTTGTCCTCTGTTGCCGTACTCTGGGGCAAACGCCACGCGACCGCGTTCTGAGCTATGTAATCTGCCTCCGGGGAGGCCACTTCCACACCTCGCATCAGTGCAGATAGAAGCGGGAAGTTAGCTGTGATGAGATCTATCTTCCCAGCCTCGTCCTCAACCTTGATTGCGATGTCCTTGTCGAGCAGCCGTATGTTGATGAATTCGCCGTTCGACGACAGCAGCGTCGATCCGAGAGGGCCAAACAAGTTTTGGATGGCGAAGTTGACGCCTCCGTCTGCGGCAGCTTGCGCCTGCAAGCGCGCAAGGCTCGTGCCACTCGTGTCGTAGGTCGCTCGTGCCTCTCGAACGAGATTGGCACCCAGCAAGCTGAGCAAAACAAGGAACCACAGTACAAGGACGATGGAATAACCGTCGTCATGCTTTTGGCATTTAAACCGCAACAAGTCTCTGAAAGGAATGCAGATCGACGTGAAAGGCATTGAGGCGCACTTAAACCATGGATGTATAAGGTCTTCTATCGGCAAATGGTTAAGAACCAGTTTGTACCGGGATCCATTCTGGAAAGGTAAAGCTGGATATCTTCGCATGACCGCCCGAGGACGGTGACATGGGGTGGAGGTGCGGAAGCTTGGCGCTCAGGTGACTGGAAGCGGACCGGTTTGCTGGCGTCGCATGGTCTGGTGCGAGGTCGTGCAAGAAGTTCGCCCGGGCGCGATCCTGCTCAGCACGGGGCGGACCGCGGCGACCGGTCAGCAGTCCGGTGCTGCGCCTTGAGTTCGCGGTTTCTGCCGAAGCGCCCTTCGCGCCCGAGCCGCTCGGACCTGTGCTCCACGCACAGGTCAGGCCCTTGGTCTTGAGCGCGCGCTGGTCACGCCTGCTAATCCGTCAAGCCTGGCGTCAGCGCAGGTGGCGAGCCGGCCTGCAGCCTTCGTGCCCGGTGTCGGCCATCACGGCGCGGATCGCGGGCAAAAAAACCCGCAGGCCCCTGAGCAGCCGCCATCGCGCGGTTGCGGGCGCTGCTGGGCGGCGCCGACTCGGTGCTGCTCCTGGCCAGGATGCGGGCGGCTCAGGCCGAGTTGGGCAAGCGGGTGAACGAGCGCGAGCTGGATGTCGGCCCAGTGCCGGTGGACCTGACCCAATTTGCGACAAGCTTGAAAGTGGCTTGGTCGGCAGGAGAGCGGCGTCCGACGCACCGCCGCCGCTATGTCCGGCGCAAGCCGCTGGTGCGACCCTCGCTGCTGGACGGGGTGCGCGAGCAGATCGTCGCATGGCTGGACGAGCAGCCGTCGCTGCCGGTGGCGGTGGTGCTGGAGCGGCTGTGCGGCCTTGATCGCGAACGGTCAAGCCAGGGTATGGGCACACGGTGCAGCGGTTCGTCAAAGCGCGCCGCGCGGCGATGGCGCGCGAAGTGCTGCTCGGCTTGCCGCTGGTCCCGATCCCGGCGACGATGACGACCAAAGCCGCTTGAAACGGACGAGCACCGGCACGAGCGACACCCGAGTGCTCGGTAACATTCCGTCTTGAGAAAATGTGAGGGGCCATTTCCGGCGTCGGTTGAAAACCTGCCCCGCCATACCGCGTTCCGAGGCTGCGGCCTCGACTATGATGGCCACTGTCC
>CAHJXG010000405.1 GCA_903644035.1 Rhodospirillales bacterium | reverse complement strand
TCAGGCCCGGGCCGCCGCGGCCGCACGCCGGAAGCGCCTGCAGCGCGCGCTGCCTTGGCTGGTCGCCGCCGGTGCGCTGCTGATCTGGGAGGCAGCCTGCGCTGTCCTTGCCATTCCAGCGTTCATCCTGCCGCCGCCCACGGCCGTTGCGGCCAGCATCGTGAAATGGTGGCGCCCGCTGCTCGACAACACCGCGCAGACGCTCGCCACCACGCTGGCGGGCTTCGCCATCGCGGTCGTGGTGGGCATGGTGATGGGCGTCCTGATCGGCTCCAGCAGGCTGCTGTACCACGGCCTGTATCCGCTCATCATCGCGTTCGAATCCATCCCCAAGGTCGCGGTCGTGCCGTTGCTGGTGATCTGGTTCGGCATCGGCTCGGTGCCGGCGATCCTGACCTCGTTCCTGATGGCGTTCTTCCCGATCATGGTGAACGTCTCGGCGGGCATCGCCACGGTGGAGCCGGAGCTGCGCGACGTGCTGCGCTCGCTCGGCGCGCGGCCGTTGGACATCGTGCTGAAGGTCGGGATCCCCCGGTCTCTGCCCTACTTCTTCGCGTCGCTGAAGGTCGCGATCACCGTGTCGTTCGTGGGCTCCATCGTGTCCGAGACCATCGGCGCCAATTCGGGCGTCGGCCACCTGATCATGCTCGCGAGCTCGCGCTTCGACGTTCCCCTGGTCTTCGCCGGGCTGATGGCCACCGCGGTCATGGGGGTGGCGATGTACAGCCTTGCCACCGTGGTCGAGGGCCGGATGACTGGCTGGACCGCACGCTGAACCCCTCTGAAGGAGCCTTGTCCATGCCCAAACGCCGCAACCTGCTGCTGGCCGCCGCGGCGGCACCCTTCGTCGGCCTGCCCCGCATCGCCGCCGCGCAGGCGCCGGCCAAGCTGCGCTTCACGCTCGACTGGGCGCGGCAGGGGCCGAACGCCTATGTGGACATGGGGCGCGACAAGGGCTTCTTCCGGGACGCCGGCGTGGACGTCACCGTGGACCGCGGCTTCGGATCGGGGCGCGTGCCGACCGACATCGCGGCTGGGGCCTACGACATGGGCCAGGCCGATATCAGCCCGGTGATCAAGTTCATGGCCGAGAACCCGTCCGCCGATCTCGTGGTCGTCGGCATCTGGGGCGACCGGTCGCTGCTGTCCGTGACGGTCCGCGCCGACGGGGCGATCAAGACCCCCCGGGACCTGGAAGGCAAGACCCTCGCCGCCCCGGAATCCGACGGCGGGCGTCAGCTGTTCCCCGCCTTCGCGAAGGCCGCGGGGATCGACGTCGGCACGATCAACTGGATGACCGTGACGTCGGAGCTGCGCGAGGTGATGCTGGTGCAGAAGCGGGCGGAGGGCATCACCGGCGCCAGCACCTCGACCAGCATGTCGCTCAAGGCGCTGGGCATGGACGTGCCGCAGCAGCGGGTGATGTTCTACCGCGACAGCGGCGTCGAGTTGCTGGGCTACTGCTACCTCACCACGCGCCGCTACCTGGCGGCCAACCCCGAGGCGGTGCGGGGCGCGCTCAAGGCGCTCTACCGCTCGCTGACCTACGCCAACAAGAACCGGGCCGAGAGCATCGCGGTGCTGAAGAAGGTCGAGCCGCTGACCGACGTGGCGATCGAGACCGAGCGCCAGGCGATTGCCTTCGACGACGGCATGATCTCCGATCACGTCGTGAAGGAGGGCCTGTCCGTGGTTGACCCGGCACGGCTCGAGCGCGTCCTGCGGACCGTCGAGACGGCCTACAACCTGCCGCCGAAGCTGACGGCGGAGCGGGTCTACACCGACGCCTATCTGCCGCCCCTCGCGGAGCGCCGCCTGTGAGCGGCCCGGGCGACCTGGCTGCCCTGCCGGTGCAGGCGGCCACCGAGGCCGGGCTTGCGCCCTACGGCACGCTGGTGCAGCCGGCCGAGGACGGCGCGCCCCTGTCGGTCGCCGATGCCCGGCTGGACCTGGGGCGCGGCACCCCGCGCTTCTACATCATGCGGCTGCACAGCCGGCCGTTGTCGGTCAGCCGCATCACCCGGCACCGCCGCGTGACGCAGTGCCTGGCTGCGCTGCGGGGAGAGGAATGGATGCTCGTGCTCGCGCCGCCCGGCGACCCCGACGATCCCGACGCGCGGCCCGACTGCACGCGGCTGGCGGCGTTCCGCTTCAACGGCCATCAAGCGGTGATCCTGCATCGCGGCACCTGGCACGCCGGGCCGCTGTTCACCGCGGCCGAGGTGGACTTTGTCAACCTGGAGCTTGCCGACACCAACGAGGTTGACCACTCCACCGTTGCCCTGGACCGGTCATACGAGCTGCGGGCGGAGGCATAGGCGCGGGGTCACCGGAGTTGCCGCGGCTGCGCAGGGGTGAGGCCATCAGCCTGCCTGGCAACACCCTGATCAGCTCGGGACGGAACCTGCCCTATCGTATCCAGGCACGGAGCCGGTCCGCCCATTCCGGCGTGTCCACCCAGGCGAGCAGGCTGGCCGCATCGGGCGGCGCGCCGTCCAGGACCAGCGCCGTCCGCCAGGCGGTGGCCAGCATGCAGGAGAGGACCGGCGCGCCTCCGACCCGGGGCTTCTCAAGGATCGGGCGCAACGTCGGCATCCCGGTCCCGAGCATGACCACGGCGTCCAGCCCCGCCTCGCCGTCCAAAGCGTCCAATGCCGCCTGCGCACTGCTGGCGGGCATGGCGTAGATCGGGTGGAAGCCGGCCTGCGCCTGCGCCTCCACGACGCGGACGATCTCAAGCCCGCCATCCCGCCAGTATCGCACGCTGGCCGCCGTGAGATCGGCCGGGTAGGGCGAGACGAGCGCGACGCGCCGGGCCGCAAGGGATCGCAGGGCATCCATGACGGCCCGTCCGCTCGTGACGACCGGCACGCGGCGGGCCGCCTCCAACGCCGCGACGATCTCGCCCTCGCTTGCGTAGGTGGCGAGGTAGCTGGCCCCGGTGCAGGCGACCGCGAGCACGTCCACGGGCGCGTCGCCGAACTGCGCCGCTGTGGCGGCAAGGTTGCGGAAATAGTCACGCAGCCGGCCGTCCATGGTGTCGGCGCGGCTCACCATGCGGGCGTTGATCGCCGCCACGCCCGGCGGGAACAGGATCCGGAATTCAGGCTCGACCGTCGTGTTCCCCTGCGGGGTCAGGACGCCGACAAGTCCCCGCCTGCCATACTCGACGCTCATCTCCCACGTCCCCCAATGACATCGCAGCGCAAACCTGTATTGTCGATAAGACAGGGTCAAGGAGAATGAGCCGTGGCTTCGACGGACGTCGTGATTGCCGGAGGGGGGCCGGTCGGGCTGTGCCTGGCCTTGCTGCTGGCCGAGGCCGGGGCAGCGGTCACCGTCGTGGAAGCCGAACGGTGTCCGACGCGCGACCTGCGCGCCTCCACCTTCCACCCCCCCACGCTGGACATGCTGGAGCCTTTGGGCATCACATCGAGCCTGGTTGCTGCCGGGCTGCCATGCCCGCACTGGCAGGTCCGGCTGCATCCGTCGGGCGACAGGGCCGTGTTCGACCTTGGGGCCATCGCGGCAGACACGGCGCATCCGTATCGCCTGCAATGCGAGCAGTGGAAGCTGTCGGACGCGCTGCGGGCCAAGCTGGCCGGCCGGGTGGAGATGCTTGCCGAGGCCCGCGTGTGCGGCTTCGTCCAGGACGATGCAGGCGTCACGGTCACGATCGACACGCCGGATGGCCGGCATGACCGGCGGGCCGCCTTCCTGGTCGGCTGCGACGGGGCGCGCAGCGCGGTGCGCCACGCGCTCGGCCTCGCCTTCGAAGGCGAGACCTATCCAGAGACGACCATCCTGGCGACCACCACCTTCCCCTTCGAGCAGCAGCTGGCAGGCCTGTCCAACGTCACCTACTGCTGGCGGGAAGGGGCGGGCAACTTCAGCCTGCTCCGTGTTCCCGGCCGGTGGAGGGTGTCGATCTACCCGCGGGAGGACGCCCCCATCGAGGCGCAGATGACCCCGGAGGCGCTCGACGCCAGCCTTCAGGCCGTGGTGCCGCGGTCCGATCCCTATGAGATCCTGGAGAGCCGCCCCTATCGCGTGCACATGCGAATGGCCGCACGCTACGCGGTCGGCCGCGTGGCGCTCGCCGGCGATGCCGCGCACGTGAACAGCCCGGCGGGTGGAATGGGGCTGAACGGCGGCCTGCACGACGCGTTCGAGCTTGCCGCCGCCCTGTCGGCCAGCTTGGCAGGCGCCCAGCACGGGCCTTTGCTGGACCGCTACGACCGCCGCCGCAGGCCCGTCGCGCGTGACGAGATCATGTCCCAGGCCGACCGCAACCGCAGCCGCATGCGCGAGCGCGACCCGGACCGCCGCCGCGCCATGCTGGCCGAGTTGCAATCGATTGCCGCCGATCCCGCACGGTTGCGCCCCCACCTCCTGCGGACCTCGATGATCGACGGGCTCAAGCGCGCGGCAGCGGTGGATTGATGCTGCTTGCGCCGCGGGCGGCGCAGCCTTTCATTCAACGGTCGGTGCCGCAGCGGTCGGGGCACTCCACCTTGTCTGCCGGAGATCTCATCCCGTCGGGTTGTGGCCGGTTTGTCCCCGCACCAGCTCTGCCAATCCGGCGGGGTCGTGCGGGGCTGCATCGCCGCGCCATGCCACGTGCCCATCCGGCCGGACGAGCACGAAGGGCCGCTCGAACAGCGCCCGCAGTCCTTCCGGGACCGGCTGTGCCCGCACGGGCAACCCGGCGGCCCGAAGCGCCTCCAGCAGCGCGCCCGGCACGCCCGCGCCGTGGCAGAGCACCCATCCCTGCCCGAACCAGTCCAGCGTGGAGGGGCCGCCTGAGGTCGTGTCAGGCCCCAGGAAGGCATGGGGCGCCCGCATGCCGGGCCAGGTCGAGGGCACGAGCATCGAGGGATCGTCAGGCGGCTCCGGCGAGCCGTCCGAGGCGATGACCGGGCTGTCCACGTAGCGGTGGCCGAGGTGCGTGCCGGCGCTGCTGAACTGCCGCGCCATCCATCGCAGGCGGCTGCGGATGCAGGCGCGCGCCGCATCGCCCTCGGGGCCATCATGGTCGATGCAACCGGGCGTCTCGTCCATCACGGCATCGATCTTGTCGGAGTTGTTGGCCGAGATGACGCTGTTGCGCCAGGCGACCGGCTTGCGTTCGGCCTCGTAGCTGTCCAGCAGGGCGGTCCCGCCCCAGCCGCGGACCACGCCGTCGAGCTTCCACGCCAGGTCGACCGCGTCACCGATGCCGGTGTTCATGCCGACGCCGCCGGTGGGGGCGAAAAGATGGGCAGCGTCGCCGGCGAGGAAGATGCGTCCGCCGGCGCTGCGCCAGCGCCGCGCCACGGATTGATGGTGGTGCCAGTGGGTGGTGCCCAGCAGCTCGAACGCGAAGGGGCGGCCCATGGCGCGGTGCAGGATGGCGGCGGCATCGACGTCCTGCGTCTCGCGGGCGGGATCCAGGAAGTAGTGCTGGAAGTTCCACAGCTCCACCCCGTCGATGGCGGTGAACACGCCGAAGCTGTCAGGCGCCATGACGAAGTAGAGGTTGCCGAGACCGCGGTCGTGGACGCGCAGAAACTCCTGCGAACGGAAATAGAAGCTCACGTTGGCCCTCATGCGGCCGCGGCCGTTCATCCGGATGCCGAGCGATCGCCGGATCGGTGAACCACCGCCGTCGCAGGCGACCAGGTAGCGGGCGTGGATCGCCTGCGTGCGCCCCGAGGCCAGCTCCTCCGCCTGCGCGATGACGCCATCGGCCGCCTCGACGAAGGACAGCAGGCGCCATCCATGGCGCAAGGCGACGGCAGGCTGGGCGGCCGCGAAGTCCCACAGGACGGGTTCGAGCGCCTGTTGGCCGATCTGCGTCTTGGCGTAGGGGGACCATTGCAGCTCGCGATGCCGGGCCATGATCTCGGGCGGCCGCTCGATGGTCTCGCGGATCGAGGGCGAGGCGAGGCGGTACAGCTCGTGCCCGGCAAGGCGGGTGGAGAAGGTGATGGCGTAGCGCGCGTCCTGCGGGAGGGCGCGGGCGTAGATCTGGTCCGTGATTCCCCAGCGCCGGAACAGCTCCATCGAGCGCGCGCCGAGCAACGTCGCCTTGGGGTGCGCGGTGGGCGCGGTTCGCTCCTCCAGGAGCATGCAGCCCGTGCCTCGCCAGCCAAGCTCTCCGGCCAGCGTCAGGCCGACCGGCCCGCCCCCTACGACCAATATCTCCGTGTCGATCACGGGCATCCTGATCACGCGCGTCCGCCGGACGAATGCCACGGGATCAGCAGGCGCCGGGCCGCGCCGACGGCGGCGTAGAAGGCGAATCCAACCAGCGTCAGGAGCAGGATGACGGCGAACAGCAGGTCGGTCTGGTAGGCGTTCATCTGCGCCACCAGCAGGTAGCCCAGCCCGGCATTGCCGCCCAGATATTGCGCGACCACGCAACCAATGATGGCAAGCACGATGCCCACCTCCATCCCGGTCAGGATGTAGGGCGCGGCAGAGGGCAGCTCCAGCCGGGTGAACTCGTGCAGGCGGCTGGCATTCAGGCTGGTCATCACGTCCCGGTAACCTGCCTCGATGGATTTCACGCCCAGGACCGTGTTGGTGAAGATCGGGAAGAAGGCGATGACGGCGGAGACGAGGATCTTCGACGTGCTTCCAAAACCAAACCAGACGATGAACAGCGGCACCAGGGCAACCTTCGGCACGACCTGGCTTGCGATGATGAAGGGGTTCAGCGTTCGCTCCAGCCAGCGCAGCTTGCCGACAGGCACACCTAGCAACACCCCTGCCACCGCAGCGATGGCGAAGCCGCCCAGCGTCTCCTGGATGGTGACCCAGACGTGGCGCCAGGTGGAGGGGAGCTGCACCAGGTCGAGGAAGCCGGACCAGACCGCGGTCGGCGGCGGCAGGATGAAGGGCGACACCCCGGCGGCCGTCACATACCATTGCCAGCCCCCCAGCAGCAGCAGCGCCAGCGCCGGCGAGGCGACCCACTCGAAGCGGTTTCGTATCGAGCGCAGGGTCATGCCATCTTGTCCAGCCGGGCCCGCAGGTCGGCACAAAGGGTGGCGAAGGCCGGATCGGCCTGGACCTCGGCGCGGCGGGGACGCGGGAAGCCGATCTCGACGATATGGTCGACCCGGCCCGGCCGGGGCGAGAGCAGCACGATGCGGTCGGCCAGAAAGACCGCCTCGCTGATCGAGTGCGTGACGAGGACGATCGTGCACCGGGTCTGCTGCCAGATCCGTTGCAGCTCGAGGTTCATCGCATCCCGCGTCATCGCGTCCAACGCCCCGAACGGCTCGTCCATCAGCAGCACGCGGGGATCGTAGCTGAGGGCGCGCGCGATGGCCGCCCGCTGGCGCATCCCGCCCGACAGCTCGCGCGGCCAGCGCTGCTCGAAGCCCGCGATGCCCACGGTGGCCGCCAGCTCATGCGCCCGGGCGCGCTGTTCCGCCCGGGATGCGCCGCGCATCGACAGCGGCAGGGCGATGTTCCGCTCGATGGTGTACCAGGGGAACAGGTTGGCGTCCTGAAACACGACC
>CAHJXG010000404.1 GCA_903644035.1 Rhodospirillales bacterium | reverse complement strand
GTCTACGTCACCACGGGCCGGGCGGACGTGTTGGCGCTCGATGCCGGCACCGGCTCCATCCGATGGCGCAAGCCGCTGGGTTCGCCCGCGCGCTCCGCCCCCACGGTGACGGAGGGACGCCTGTATGTCACGACCATCGACGACAAGCTGATCGCCCTCGACGCCGCGGCGGGCGAGCGGCTCTGGGCCTATCAGGCGAGCGCCAGCGCCACCACCGTGCTGGGCCAGTCGGCGCCGGCGGTCAGCGAGGGGCTGGTGGTGACGGGGTTCGGGTCGGGCGACCTGGTGGCGGTGCGCGCCGACAGCGGCGCGCTTGCCTGGAGCGACAGCCTGGCCTCCTCGCGCGGGCGCAACAGCCTGGTGGACCTGTCGGCGATCAGCGGGCTGCCGGTGGTGGACCGGGGCCGGGTGTTCGCGGTGGGCGTGGGCGGGCTGCTGGTGTCGCTCGACCTGCGCTCCGGCCGGCGGCTGTGGGAGCGCGAGGTCGGCGGCAGCGAGACGCCGTGGCTCGCGGGCGACTGGCTGTTCGTGCAGACCCTCGACCAATCCCTGGCGGCCATCGGGCGGGATGACGGGCGGGTGCGCTGGGCGATCGACCTGCCGCGCTACGATGATCCCGAGAAGCGCCGTGACCGGCTGTTCTGGACCGGCCCGGTGCTGGCGGGCGGGCGCCTGGTGCTGGCCGGCAGCAACGAGACCGCGCTGTCGGTCAACCCCGGGGATGGCCGCATCCTGGGGCAACAGCAGCTGCGCGGGCCGGCCGCCGTGGCCCCCATCGCGGCGGCCGGCACGCTGTTCATCGTCACCGACGACGGCAGCCTGCAGGCGTTCCGTTGACCGCACTCCCGGTGGTCGTCATCGCCGGGCGGCCCAACGTCGGCAAGAGCACGCTGTTCAACAAGCTCGCCGGCCGCCGCTTCGCCATCGTGTCCGACACGCCCGGCGTGACCCGGGACCGCAAGGAGGCGGAGGCGCTGATGCGCGGCAAGCGCATCCGCCTGATCGACACCGCGGGGCTTGAGGAGTCGGCACCCGACACGCTGCCGGGCCGCATGCGCGCCTCGTCGGAGGCGGCGGTGGCCCTGGCCGACCTGATCGTGTTCGTGGTGGACGCCCGCGCCGGCATCACCCCGGCGGACAGCCACTTCGCTGCCTGGCTGCGCCGGCAGGGCCGCCCGGTGCTGCTGGTCGCCAACAAGGCGGAGGGCCGGGTCGGCGCGTCGGCGGCGCTGGAGGCCTACAGCCTGGGCCTCGGCGAGCCGCTGGCGATGTCGGCGGAGCATGGGGAGGGCCTGTCCGACCTGATGACCGAGATCGCCGACCGCCTGCCGGCGCAGGACGGGACGGACGACGACGCGCTACGCCGGCCGTTGAAGCTCGCCATCATCGGCCGGCCGAACGCCGGCAAGTCCACCCTGCTGAACCGCCTGCTGGGCGAGGACCGGATGATCACCGGGCCGGAACCCGGCCTGACGCGCGACGCGGTCGCCGTGCAGCTCGCCGACGCGCACGGCCCCATCGAGCTGGTCGACACCGCGGGCCTCCGCCGCAAGGCGCGGGTGGACCTGCCGCTCGAGAAGATGTCGGTCAGCGCCAGCATTGAGGCGCTGAAGATGGCGGAGGTCGTCGTGCTCTGCGTGGACGCCACGCTGGGCCTGCACGAGCAGGACCTGCAGATCGCCCGCCTGGTGGAGCGGGAGGGGCGGGCCTGCGTGCTGGCGCTGAACAAATGGGACGCGGTGGCCGACCGCACCGCCACGCGCCGGGCGATCAGCGACCGGCTGGAGACCAGCATGGCGCAGATGAAGGGCATCCCCGTGGTGAACGTCTCGGCGCTGACCGGCGTGGGGGTGGACAAGCTGCTGCCGGCGGTGCGGGCGGTGCACGACACCTGGAACAGCCGGGTGGCGACGGGCGCGCTGAACCGCTGGTTCGAGGAGGTGGTGGAGCGCCACGCGCCGCCTTTGGTGGACGGGCGGCGGCTCAAGCTGCGCTACATCACCCAGGCGAAGGCGCGCCCGCCGACCTTCATCGCGTTCGGCACGCGGGCGGAGCAGATGCCGGAGGATTACCAGCGCTACATGGTGAACAGCCTGCGGGAGAAGTTTGACCTGCCCGGCGTGCCGATCCGACTGCTGCTGCGCGGGACGAAGAATCCGTATGCGGAGGAGTGAGGGTGGTATGGGGGCTGCAGCTTCAAGCGATGACTTGCGGTTCTTCGCGTCGGCTCTCGAACACCAACCGTCCGTCCAGGGTCCAAGTTGCACTGCCGGCATCCCAGAAAAACAAAGTCCACAAGCTTTCGTCCCGCTCAGTGCCGACTTCTGCTTCGTCTAGTTTAGGGGACCCGATCACCAGTATGCCGCCCAGATCAAAGGTGAAAATCCACTGCGCTGTTTGCTGATCAAACCGAATGTTTAGGAGACGTTGTCCGTCCAACTGGTCGAGAACTTGATCCCGCTCAGAAGCCTTGGATGCGCGGGATGCTTTATGAGGGCCGCCGACCGCCTCCCAGTCAGCATCCTCGATGGAAAGTTGCCGATCACCAGTTGGCTTTACCAAACGTCGGCCAAGTGCGGCTTTAACTTTGGAGATTATGCACTTGACATACCAAGACCGTTTTGGCACGTTAGCGTCATTGGAGAGACGTTATGCCCGCCGACCTGACCGCACCAATTTTCACTGATGAAGACAAGGCCCGTGAGCATTTCGAGGCGCTTCGTTGGCCCGATGGTCGGGTTTGTCCTCACTGCGAAATAGTCGGCAACTCGACTCTCCTTCAAGGCAAGAGCACGCGTCCTGGTCTTTACAAGTGCAAGAGTTGCCGCAAGCCGTTCACAGCCACCATGGGCACGGTTTACGAGAAGTCTCACATCCCGTTGCACAAGTGGCTGCTGGCAACGCATCTCATGTGCGCCAGCAAGAAAGGCATATCCGCTCACCAGCTCTTCCGTATGCTCGGTTTCGGCTCATATCGCACCGCTTGGTTCATGGCGCACCGCATCCGCGAAGCGATGACAACCGATGTTGGGGCGCTGCCCCCGCTGGGCGGCGACGGCGCGGTGGTCGAGGTTGACGAAACGTTCATTGGCCAGAAGACGGATGTGCCGAAGCGTCGTGGCTACGCGCACAAGCACGTCGTTCTGACCCTGGTCGAGCGCGGCGGCTCCGCCCGCTCCTTCCACGTGAACGGCACGTCTGCGGCTGATCTGCTGCCGATCATCCGCGCAAACGTGGCACCCGACACTTACGTCATGACGGACGAGGCCGGGCAGTACGTTGGCCTCAGCAAGCACTTCACGGGCCATGAGTTCGTGCGCCATGGCAAGGGCGAGTACGTCCGCAAGGACGTGCACACCAACACGGCGGAAGGCTTCTACAGCGTGTTCAAGCGCGGCATGAAGGGCGTCTATCAGCACTGCTCCGAGAAGCACCTGCATCGCTACGTGGCGGAGTTCGATTTCCGCTACACGGAACGCTCGGCGAGGGGTGTCAGCGACAAGGTTCGCGCCGAGAAGGCCATCAAGGGCACGGTCGGCAAGCGATTGATCTATCGACATCCTGACCGCAACCAAGTCGCTGCGTAAACAGCGGCAGTCTAGGTAGCAGGTGAAGGATCGTCAGGGGGTCGTTCAGGCTTAGAACCCTCCGGTTTCACCGGCTTGGACTTGGGTTGAGGCCGTGTGGCGAGCATCCGCTTCACCACTTCATCCCGCCGCCGGGCCGCTTCTTCCGGCGAGTATTCCGCATCCTCGCTCATGTCCGTCACCGTCCCGCACTCCTAAGCCGCGATCCCTCTCCAAGGCTGCACTTCTCCGGGCGTCTTTAAGCCATCGCAGAAGACCATGACTTCGGTTCCTTCATACTTAGCTTGAGCCGAATAACGTAGGCCGAATGTCTGTTGCTGAAACTTGGAATAGAACCGACGTATCGGTTCAGCATTATCATATGATACAATCCATTTCTGCTGAATCTTGGCCACAAGCTTCGATATGGCCTCATGATCGCCATGTTGATAGTGATCCTCGTAGAGCTTTTTGCCTTTTTCATAGTATGGAGGGTCTACATACACTAGAGCAGATGCTGGTATCTTCTTCAAAGGACCATTTATAAACTTAGAAGCATCTAGATTGTGAAGGCTGATGCGCGGTGCATAGCTAGCGATCTTAGCTACTCGCTTTGACAAGTCTTGGCGGTTAAAACGAGCGTCCAACTTCCATGGACCGTCTTGATTCTTACCGCCGATGACACCGGCTGTAATGATCCCTGACCGGTTCGTGCGATTGAGGAAGAAGGTCGAGAATCCTAGACTCAAGGTGTCTGGTTCGGCGGCTACTTGGACCGCTTTCTGCCTCCCCCACTCGTCCACCGTGACCGGCGTGTCACGGATCAAGCGGCATAGCTCTTCCGGTTCGTCGAGAAGGCATCGCCAGAAGGCATGAACCGATCTATTAAGATCGTTTAGATGAACATGGCCGACATACTCAAGGTAAAGCAGCGAGATTGCGATGCTTGCACCTCCTGCGTAAGGCTCGACGTAATGCCCTCCTGTCAGGTCGTTCATCTCAATTAGATCAATTATATACTGGGAGAGACGCCCTTTCCCGCCTGGGTATCGCAATGGACTATCAAACATGAACGCCTCCTATCAGACCGATATAACCCACTTCGATCTTGATGGCCAGCGACATATTCAGCGAGCAGCGTGCAATTGTTGCAGATAGATTTCCCAGGCATCCCATGCGTCTATAATTGCCATACTGTCAGGCTTCATGTGCCTGTTGTGAAAATATCCATGTAGAGTGCTGATTGAAAAAGAGGCTGTGCTTTTGGGATCACAGGCCACACGGACCTGAGCAAGTGTTTTCGACTTACCAGTATCATCGATCACGCCAAGGACAGCATTCACTTTCACAGCGAGAGGTATTCCTGTGTCATCCCAGTTCGATCTACCCTTGACGGATGGCGGGATGGGTATTCCTTTCTCTTCTAACAAAGCTTCACTACTAAGTTCTATAAACACTCTCAGAAGAAAACATGCAGCATTTTCATTATTCTTTACGACTACAACCCTGCATTCTCGATAAAGACCATTGAGACGATCGCCCTTCACAGAGAAGGTCTGACCTCCTGTCCTCGGAGCAAGCGTGCCACGCGGTGCCGGTATCGGCTTGGTCTTAAATGGCGCCGCGGTCGCTTTGGGTTGGGCCGCAGGCTGACCTGGGGGTTGAGGCTCAAGCGGAAGCTTAGGTTGATCTGTGGATGGTGCCACGCCACTGGGCGGCTCCACACCGCTGTTTGGTGAAGCTGCATTGCCTCCTTCTTTAACCTTTACTGCAAAATCTGCAAATCGAGCAATGAAGGCTTCTCGATCACGATCTGACTCAATATCAGAAAAACGAAACTCAGGTGCGGCTATTCCGCGCAACACTCGCTTTAACAAGCTTCTACCGTCTTCTTCTTTTCCATTCTCAAAGACTATAATTCCCGTTTTTGGATTTATACTGATGCCGAGTACTGTTGATAATGTGGAAGCATTCAATACACGATCAACGGTTGTCCATTTAGGGTCCAGCACATCAGCAAGGCCGGCCCATTCATCGCTGTCATCTTGCAAATAATCGACTACTGCCAGGAACCTTTGCGCTTTTGCGCCCTGGTCTCGGTTCGCTCGGGCTTTGGCCAGGGGCTTCCAACCCTGCAATCCGACGCCTGATACCGAGGTCATATGGCGACGTCTCTGCCAGGGCTTTGCCTCATCTCTGGTGGCGAATACCAATGCCTCTATCTGACGTATAGGCTTTTCTGAGAACTGCCCAGCCAAAGCCGAAAATGCTTTTTCCACAACTGTACCGGCTGCCAAAGCTGGCGCTTCCATGATCTTGAGGGCTGCTACGCGCCGGTTGCCCTCAAGAACGATATACATGCCAGGAGTGTCGGTGTCGCGCGTCACCCAGACCGGCTCGCCTGGGCTGAGTCCCAAGGCCAAGAGGTCTTCCGCGAGGTTCACGAGCTTGTCCTGTTGGTCGTTGATGATGGCGGCTATAGCGTCCCGTTGACTCGCCGCCGCTCCAATCCGATAGTTCTTGTGGTCAAGTCGTAGCTCGGTGAGCTTGAACGCTTCAAAGCTGGCCATCTGCCTTCCAACCTCACCGCCATTTTGCGGCCCTTCCTCTCAGTAAGGCTAACCAGGTTTCCCTGGTATGTGAAGTGCATAATTGCCTTAACTTTGGCATCGCTCGATGGGTTTGAGCGGTAAGGACCATGTATCGATAGATGAGGTTCGCCAAAATTTAGCGAGAGCACTCCAAATTCGCTACAATGAACCGACCAAACCAGAGAGCCTTGAAGCTTTGACAGCAGAGTTGTTGCTTGCTGTATGCAAGAAGATTTACTTAGCTGCATTTAATAGTCTCCTTCTTTGACAGATTTTGCAATATCAAGGAGATCCTTAAACTCTGTAATTCCTTGTTTTGTAATCAACCTATGGAATCTCTGGCGTTCCTCTTTTGTAGTCAGCCCAGCTTGTCACGCTGCTTCTGCTGCCGTTTTGTTGCCCCGCGGATCATCAGCAGACGCAACCGGAATAATCTCGTTTGGACGTGCACTCCCTGCGAATGCGTTGCTGGCAGACGCGAGCGTAAACCTCGTCTCTTGGTTCGCTTCCGTCGCGTCAACGTCGCCAGGCTCGCTCGATGGCTCTCCACGCAAAGCCGCCGTAACCGCCTCGCCGACCGCTCTGGCGATCTCCTCCGCCATCGCGGCACCAACTGGCGCCAGAAACGGACGAGGTGGCAGATGCGCCGTTCCCATCTCCTGCGGCACCGCAGCCGGATCACTGCTCCCGACAGCCGCCGACAACCCTTCGGCGATCGTTCCTATGCTTTCCTGCAACGCTCCAGTCTAAACCCAGGGGCGCTCGTGTGAGACACCTTCCTGATGCATACCGGCGCGCACCGCTTCTGCAAGGTTCGATGCTTGCGTAGCCAGCGTTCGGGCCATGAGATCATCAACGCGAATGACTTCCAGCCGCTCCCGCAAAGCGGTTAGGGTTAGTCGCTGGGGCATGTCTTTACCTCCGATCCAACCACATAGTTTTTGCCTCATTGCCCGTTTTGGCTGTCAACCTTGTCAGTCTCACCTCCACGTCAGAACCTCCCTACAACCCACAATACGTTCATCTTACGATTCCAAAATGAGTGGTCAAGGCTTGTTTTCCTATGATTGTCAGGCTACAGAGTGGAAGGTCGGGCGGCGATCTCGGCATCGCACCTATCCGGCGCACACCATGCTGGACCGCTGCGCAACCTGACCAGACGCTTGCACGTTGCTGGCCGGAGGAGGAGCTACATGGCAACAGCGGCAGAACGATCCGACCCGGCGCTTTGGGAACGGGTGAAGCACGAGGTCACGGCGGGCGACAAGGGCGGCAGCCCCGGCGAGTGGTCCGCCCGCAAGGCGCAGCTGGCGGTCCAACGCTACAAGGCGGAGGGCGGCGGCTACAAGGGGCGCAAGTCCGCCGACAACCACCTGTCGCAATGGACGCGGGAGGACTGGGGCACCAAGTCCGGCAAGGACAGCAAATCAACAGGCGAACGCTACCTCCCCAAGAACGCGCGCGCAAAGCTGACCGACAAGGAATACGCGGAAACCACCGCGAAGAAGCAGGCCGACACGAAGAAGGGCAAGCAGCACTCCGCCCAGCCGCACGAGATCGCCGCCAAGACGGCCGATGCCCGCCTGGCCGAGTTGCCGCGCGCCGAACTGCTGAAGCGCGCCGCCCAGCACAAGGTTGCCGGGCGGTCCCGGATGAAGAAGGACGAGCTGGTGCAAGCCCTCAGTCACCACGCATCGGGCCGTCACGCATGACCGCCGCGCATGATCCGCAGGAGACGCAGCGCGAGTTCCGGGAGGTTGTGAACATGACCCCTGCGGCGCTCCGGCGTTGGCTGGAGACAGACGACAGCAAGTCGGTCGGCATGACGTCCGGGGGCGAGCGGGTCACGGAGCCGGGCAAGGCTGAGTC
Source organism: Rhodospirillales bacterium (assembly GCA_903644035.1). Taxonomy (GTDB): domain Bacteria; phylum Pseudomonadota; class Alphaproteobacteria; order Acetobacterales; family Acetobacteraceae; genus CAHJXG01. The sequence goes on along the minus strand of CAHJXG010000404.1, from coordinate 8,763 downwards.
GGTCGGGCACCACATGGGCGAGCGCATCCTGAAGCTGAAGGAGACGCCCGCCGCGGAGCTGACGGCGGACGACCACGCTGAGATGCGCAAGGTTATCGGCTACGTGCACCGGCACATGGCGCAGCGCCCGGCGGGCGACGTCGCGGACTCGCGCTGGCGCAAATCTCTGATGAACTGGGGCCATGACCCGATGAAATAGTGGGCCGGCCGCACGAATCCGGCTTGCAAACTGTCCTTCGAATCCGGACGGTGCGGACCGGGACAGGACGGGCCTGTGCCTCAACGCGAAGCCTGCCGCAGGCGGGCCATATTGGGGGGAGCCGCCATGGATCTCGAAACCCGCACCATCGCACGCGTGACCAAGCGGCTCGTGCCGTTTCTGATCGTGTGCTACTTCGTGGCCTACCTGGACCGGGTGAACGTCGGCTTCGCGGCGCTGACGATGAACAAGGACCTGGGGCTGACGTCTCAGGCCTACGGCATCGGCGCCGGCATCTTCTTCCTCAGCTACTTCCTGTTCGAGGTGCCCTCCAACCTGTTCCTGGAGCGGTTCGGCGCCCGGAAGTGGATCGCGCGCATCATGTTCTCCTGGGGGCTGCTGTCCGGGGCGACGGCGTTCATCCCGCAGATCTCGGCGGCCACCGGGCAGTCCACGACGACGGTGTTCTACGTGATCCGGGTCCTGCTGGGCATCGCAGAGGCTGGGTTCTTCCCAGGCATCATTTTCTACCTGACGCTCTGGTTCCCGGCTGCCTACCGTGGGCGCATCATCGGCTACTTCATGGCGGCGATCCCGCTCAGCAGCGTCATCGGCGCGCCGATCTCCGGCCAGCTGCTCAACTTCGACGGCGCGCTGGGCCTGGCCGGTTGGCAGTGGCTGTTCATCATCGAGGCGGCGCCGGCGGTGCTGCTGGCCTTCGTCGTGTTCTTCTACCTGACCGACCGCCCGGCGGACGCGAAGTGGCTGCCGGCCGAGCAGCGTGCCTGGCTGGCCCGGCGGCTCGACGACGAGCATCGCCAGCGCGTCGCGGCCCAGCACTTCTCGGTGCTGGAGGCCTTGGGCAACACGCGGGTGCTGCTGCTGGCCTTCGTGTATTTCGGCGCTGTCGCGTCCAACTACAGCCTGGGCTTCTTCCTGCCGCAGATCGTGCGGGACTTCGGCCTGAGCTTCGGCTGGACCGGGGTCGTCACGGCCATTCCATACGTGGTGGGCACCCTGGGGATGGTGTACTGGGGCCGGCACTCGGATCGCACGGGGGAGCGGCGCGAGCATACGGCCTTGGCAGCCCTCGTGGCGGGCGCTGGGATCGTGGCCTCCACGATGATCGACGCCCCGACCGGCAAGATGATCGCCCTGTCCATCGCGGGCTTCGGCGTGTTCGCCGTCCTGCCGGTGTTCTGGACGCTGCCGACCACGTTCCTGAGCGGGACGGCGGCGGCGGGCGGCATCGCCATCATCAACTCGATCGGCAACCTCTCGGGCTTCGCCGGGCCGTTCGTGATGGGCAAGATGAAGGACGCCACCGGATCGTATACGATCGGGCTGCTGGCCGTGGCGGGCACGGTGTTCCTCGCGATGCTGGTCGCGCTGTCGCTGCCGCATGAGGCGAAGCTGGAGCAGGTCGAGACGAAGCGGGAGCCGGAGCCGTTGAAGGCGGCGGCCGACTGAGCGGGCGCTAGCGCCCGACGATCTGGCCGTTGAGCGTGAGCGCCGGGTCGCACAGGTCCACCAGCGGCCCGGCTACGTCCTCGGGTTTGGCCAGCTTGGTCCGGTCTTCGCCCGGCATGGCCTCGGCGCGCAGCTTGGTGGCGACGATGCCGGGATCGAACAGGTTGACGCGCAGGGAGGTGGTCGCGACCTCCTGCGCCCAGCTCGTCACCAGATGCTGCATCCCCGCCTTGGTCGCGCCGTAAGCGCCCCAGTAGGCGCGGGGGGCGGATGCGACCCCCGTGGCGACGAACACGGCGCGCCCGGCCGGAGCCGCCAGCAGCAGCGGGCCGCAGGTGCGGATCAGCCGCCACGTGGACGCGAGGTTCACGGCGACGACCGTGTCCCAGTCCTGGGGCAGGATGTGCGGGACGGGGGTCAGGCGCCCGAGCGCCCCGGCGCTGTGCACCAGGATGTCCAGGCGTCCGAACCGCTCGAACAGGCTCGGTCCGATCGGGTCGAGCGCCGGGCCGTCGGCCAAGTCCATCGGCAGCAGGGTCGCGGTGCCGCCCAGCGCGCGGATCGCGTCGTCGGTGTCCTCCAGCCCGCCCTGGGTCCGGGCGGTGATCACGACGTGCATGCCGCGCCGGGCCAGCTCGATGGCCGCCGCGGCGCCGATGCCGCGGCTGGCGCCGGTGACAAGCGCCACGCGGCCCGGGGAGTCCGACTTCGGCTCGGACATCAGTGCATTTCGGTCAGCAAGCTGAGCTGGCGGTCCGAGTTGTCCATCATGTCCGGCAACGCGATCGGATACTCCCCGGTGAAGCACGCATCGCAGTAGTGCGGCTTGGCGGCGTCCCGGTTCGCCTTGCCCAAGGCCCGATACAGCCCATCGAGCGACACGAACGCCAGGCTGTCGGCGCCGATGATCTGCGCCATCTCCTCCACGCTGTGCCGCGCCGCCAGCAGCTTGCCGCGTTCCGGCGTGTCGATCCCGTAGAAGCAGGAATGCGTGGTGGGCGGGGAGGAGATCCGCATGTGCACCTCCGCCGCACCGGCCCCGCGGACCATCTCGACGATCTTCCGGCTCGTCGTGCCGCGCACGATGCTGTCGTCCACGAGGATCACCCGCTTGCCCTTCAGCACAGACTGGTTGGCCGAGTGCTTCAGCTTGACGCCCAGGTTGCGGATGCTGTCGGTCGGCTCAATGAAGGTGCGGCCGACATAGTGGTTGCGGATGATGCCCAGCTCGAACGGGATGCCGCTCTCGGCGCTGAACCCCATGGCGGACGGCACGCCGCTGTCGGGCACGGGCACGATCACGTCGGCGTCCACATGGCTCTCGCGGGCCAGCTCCGCGCCGATGCGCTTGCGGGCGTCGTAGACCGGCATGCCCTCCATCACCGAGTCGGGCCGGGCGAAGTAGATGTATTCGAACACGCAGAACCGGCTCTTGCTGCTGCCGAACGGCTTGATGCTGCGCACGCCCTGGTCGTTGATGACGACGATCTCGCCGGGGTCCACGTCGCGGACGAACTCGGCGCCGACGATGTCGAGCGCGCAGGTCTCGCTGGCCAGCACCCAGCCGCCGGTGCCCTCGTTGCCGATGCGGCCCAGGATCAGCGGACGCACGCCGAGCGGGTCGCGCACGCCCATCATCGCCTCGTTCGACAGCGCCACCAGCGAGTAGGCGCCGACAACCTGCTTCAAGGCGTCGATCAGCCGGTCCACCACGGTCGAGTAAAGGCTGATGGCGATCAGGTGAACGAACACCTCGCTGTCCGTCGTGCTCTGGAACAGGCAGCCGCGGCGGACGAGGGCACGGTGCAGCGCGTTGGCGTTGGTCAGGTTGCCGTTGTGGGCCACCGCGAAGCCGCCGAACTCGAAATCGGCATACAGCGGCTGCACGTTGCGCAGGATGGTGTCGCCGGTGGTGGCGTAGCGGTTGTGCCCGATGGCGTTCGCACCCGGCAGCGAGGCGATCACCTTGGCCTGGCCGAAGTTGTCGCCGACCAGGCCGAGGCCACGGTGGCTGTGGAACCTGTGCCCGTCGTAGCTGACGATCCCCGTCGCCTCCTGCCCGCGGTGCTGCAGCGCGTGCAGGCCGAGCGCCGTGACGGCGGCGGCGTCAGTGACGTTCCAGACGCCGAACACGCCGCACTCCTCGTGCAGCTTGTCGTCGTCAAGGGACGGGTCGGTCTCGGACTGGGTCAGCACCATGGCACTCTCCTACTCCCGTGACGGCCGGACACCCAGGGCACGGCCCACGGGGCTGGCACGCAGCAGACTGGCCGCCGTGGCCGACCGGCCGAGCGGCGGACGGGCCACGGCGGGCCGGTACGTCGGCGGAAGCTGGCCGGCCAGCCACTCGGCTCCATGATGGACGAGGGGCAAGCTCCGTGCCTCCAGAACCGGGGCCGGCCATTGGTCGATCGCCAGCCCAATGCCCAGCAGGATATAGGCCACCACCAGCAAGGCCGCACCCCTGCCGACGCCGAATACCAGCCCCAACGTACGGTCGAGGCCGCCAAGCGCCGACCCGCGCACCGCACCGCTGATCGCGCGCACCACCAGCCATAACAGGATCAGGACAACCAGGAACACGCCACCGAACGCCATCATGTCGGCGATGCCGGGATCCGACACATGGCGGCGCACCCAAGGTGCGACATAGCGGAACGCGCCGTATGGCCCGGCGGCGAACGCGGCGGCAATCCAGGCGGCGACGCCCAGGACCTCGCGCACCAAGCCGCGCATGGCGCCCAGCAGACCCGACACGAGCGCGAGCGCCAGGACCACGAGGTCCACCCAATTCATGCAGCCGTCCCAAGTCGTGCGCCGCGGGTATAGCCGTCATCGGTCAAAGACGCCAACGGTGTCTCATGTCAGCCGCCGTTGTTCGGATTTGTCACGGCGCTCCCTTGGCAGCCGGCTTCCCGCTGAACGCGGCGACCAGGTCGGTCAGGTGGCCGATCTCATCCAGCCTCAGCCCGTCCGGCGGGCTGCTCTTGCGTCCCCCGCGCGCCAGCCGGCGCGGCAGGCAGGCGATCTCGAACCCCATCTTGTGGGCTTCCTTCAGCCGGGACTCGGCCTGCGCCACCTGCCGGACCTCGCCGGACAGCCCGACCTCGCCGAAATACACCATGGAGGCGCTGGTCGGCGTATCCGTCGCGGCGGAGGCGAGGGCGGCGGCCACGGCGAGGTCGGCCGCGGGTTCATTGACCCGCAGCCCGCCGGCGATGTTGAGGTAGACGTCCGTGCTGCCCATCCGCAGGCCCGCCCGGGTTTCCAGCACGGCCAGCAGCATGGACAGCCGCCCGCTGTCCCACCCGACGACAGAGCGCCGGGGCGACCCGCCGCTGTTGGGTGCCAGCAGCGCCTGCACCTCGACCAGGACCGGGCGGGTGCCTTCGAGGCCCGCGAACACCGCCGACCCCGCGATGTTGCCGCGCCGCTCCGCCAGGAACAGCGCGGAGGGGTTGGGCACCTCGGACAGGCCCAGCTCGGTCATCTCGAACACGCCGATCTCGTCCGTCGCGCCGAAGCGGTTCTTGACCGCGCGCAGGATGCGGAACTGGTGGCCGCGGTCGCCTTCGAAATACAGCACGGCATCGACCATGTGCTCCAGCACTCGCGGGCCGGCGAGCGCGCCCTCCTTGGTGACGTGGCCCACCAGCACGAGGGAGAAGCCGCGCGACTTGGCGAGCCGGATCAGCTCGAAGCTCGTGGCGCGCACCTGGGCGACGGTGCCGGGCGCGCTCTCGATGGTGTCGAGCCACATGGTCTGGATGCTGTCGATCACCACGAGCGCCAGGTCGCGCTCCTGCTCCAGGGTGGCGGCGATGTCGCGGACGTTGATGGCGCTGGCGAGTTCGAGCGCCGCGTCCGCGAGGCCCAGGCGCTGCGCGCGCAGGCGGACTTGGTCGATGGACTCCTCGCCCGAGATATACATGACCCGGCGCCCCGCCCGCGCCAGCGTCGCCGCCGCCTGCAGCATCAGCGTGGACTTGCCGATGCCGGGATCGCCGCCGACCAGCACGGCGGAGGCCGGCACCAGCCCGCCACCCAGCACGCGGTCAAGCTCGGCGATACCAGTGTTGGCGCGCGGCGGCGGTGCCGCGCTGCCTTGCAGGCCGACGAAGGTGATCCGCCGCCCGGTGCTGGCACGGCCGACGGGGCCGGGCCGGGCCTCGACGGTCTCCTCGACCAGCGTGTTCCACTCGCCGCAGGCGTCGCAGCGCCCGGCCCATTTTGGATAGGCGGCGCCACAGCTCTGGCAGACGTAGCGGGCGGTGGGCTTAGCCACGCCGGGTCCAGCGGTCGGCGAGCAGGAGAGCCGCAAGGAACACGACGGTTTCGGGGAGGGACTGGATGGCGTCGAAGTCGGCGAGGGCGGTTTCGGCGAGGCTGACCAACCCTGCGGCGTATCGAGGCTCAATCGCGGTCGAAAGGTCGTAGTCCGCTGAATGGCGGCCTTCCTGCAATCGCGCGAATGCAAGGGCTATCCCGATCAAGCGTTTGTCGGGTGGAGCCGGGATCAGCTTCTCCAGCCCCGGTGGAAATGGGCGTGCCGGAGAGCGGACGTAGGCATCGCATACCTTTCGCATGGCGGTGTGACTGAATGCGCGCGCCGCTTGGAAGCGGAGCGGCTCACCACCTGCCGCGAACGGCATCGAACCCGCGGTCGTCAGTCGGTGGAACAGCCCATAGTATGCGGACGACAATGCCCGGCGTGGCACAATCTCATCGGACGTGCTGCCCGGCAGGGCATACTGGCTGCTAATCAACTCACGGGCGTGCCTGACCAGTTCTGAGGCGTGGGTCACTCTGCTACGGGCTTCAGCTCGTGGTCAGTCTCGAACCGGAAATATGGAAACCGGTCCTCGAACGTTTCCAGAAGATCGGGCATGACTGCGGCGACTATCTCGCTGATGCCGTTCACTTGCTGTTCGAATGCCGGACTTCCAAGGGGCGGCTCGGGCAGCATCTTGAACACGATCCACATGGCGGGATCGCCGTCGAACTCGCCCAGTTGCACCTCAAACCTCGTCACGAAATCCGGCAATGCGTGACGGCCAACGACTTCCCGAGCCTTTTCAACAATCCGATCGTATTTCATCGCCGCAGCATACCCCAGGTCACCGCCGCAACTCCATCTGGATCGGCCCCTCCCGCCGCCCGTGGGTGAACTGGTCCACCATGGAATTGCCGCTGTGCAGCAGGTCCGCCGCCTGGCCCTGCCAGACCAGCTTGCCGCGGAACAGCATCGCCGCCCGGTCGCCGATGCGGGTGGCGCTCGCCATGTCGTGCGTGATCGCGATGGCCGTGCTGCCCAGGCGCTTCACGCAATCGACGATCAGCCCGTCGATCACCGCCCCCATGATGGGATCAAGGCCCGTCGTCGGCTCGTCGAAGAACAGGATGTCCGGCTGGCTCGCGATGGCGCGCGCCAGGCCCACGCGCTTCTGCATCCCGCCGGACAGCTCGGCAGGCGACAGGTCGCCGACGCTGGGATCGAGGCCGACCTGTGCCAGGATCGTGCCGGCGCGCTCCCGCGCCTCGGCACGGGCCGCCTTGTGCTGCGCCAGCAGGCCGAAGGCGACGTTCTCCCAGACTGTCAGGCTGTCGAACAGGGCGCCGGCCTGGAACAGCATGCCGATGCGGGCGTTCACCTGCTCCCGCTCCTGCCGGGGCAGGCGCAGCACGTCGCGGCCGTCGATCTCGATGCTGCCGGCGTCCGGCTCGATCAGGCCGAGGATGCATTTCAGCAGCACGGACTTGCCGCTGCCGGAGCCGCCAATCACCACCATGGAGGTGCCGGCCGCGACATCGAGGTCGATGCCGTCCAGCACCGTCTTGGCGCCGAACGCCTTGGTCAGCCCGCGCACGCGGATTTTAGGATCGCTCATCGGGCGAAGAACAGCTCGGTCAGCACGTAGTCGAAGGCGAGGATCAGGATGCTGGCGGCGACCACGGCGCTGGTGGTCGCAGACCCCACGCCCTGCGCGCCGCCCTTGCTGTTGTAGCCGTGGTAGCAGCCCATCAACGCGATCAGGAAGCCGAACGCCGCCGCCTTGGCCAGGCCTGCCACCACGTCCGTGGTGGTGAGGATCTGGAACGTGCTGGTGAGATACCCCGACGGGTTGAAGCCGAGCTTCACGGTGCTGACCAGGAACCCGCCCGCGACGCCCAGCACGTCCGCCACGATCACCAGCAGCGGCACCGCGATCAGGCCCGCCAGCAGCCGCGGCGCCACCAGGTACTTCATTGGGTTGGTGGACAGCGTGCCCAGCGCGTCGATCTGGTCGGTGACCCGCATCGTCCCAAGCTCCGCCGCCATCGCCGCCCCGACCCGGCCTGCCACCATCAGCCCGGCCAGCACCGGGCCAAGCTCCCGCACCACGGAGAGCACGACGATCCCCGCGATGGCGCTCTCGGCGCCGAAGCGGGAGAAGCCGGTGAAGGATTGCAACGCGATGACCGCGCCGGAGAACACCGCCGTCAGCGCCACGACCGGCAGGCTGAAATAGCTGAACTCGATGAAGGCCTGCAGGAACATCCGGCCGTAGAACGGCGGGCGCACCAGATGGGACAGGCCTGCCGCGCCGAACAGTGCCACCGCCCCCGTGGCACGCACGGCCCCGATCGTGCCGCGCCCGACGGCCGCCACCGCGTCCAAGGGATCGATCATGCGCCGAGATAGGCCCGGCGGTAGCGCGCCCCAAGCTGCGTCAGGATCTCGTAGCCGTTCGTGCCGGCCCGCCGCGCCACCTCGTCCACCGGCATGGAGGGACCGATCAGGTCCAGCCAACTGCCCGTGACGGCGCCGGGCGCGTCGGTGATGTCGAAGGTTGAGAGGTCCATGGAGACACGGCCTACCAGCGGGACCGCCTGTTCGTCAAAACACGCGGCGGCCCGGTTGGTCAGGATGCGCGGATAACCGTCGGCATAGCCGACCGACACCGTGGCGATCCGGCTCGGCCGCTGCGCCGTCCAGACGCCGTTGTAGCCGACGCGCCCGCCCGGCGGCACGTCGCGCACCTGCAGGATGCGCGCCCGCAGCCGCACCGACGCCCGCATCGGGTTGGGCCGCCCCGGCGTGGGGTTCACGCCGA
>CAHJXG010000403.1 GCA_903644035.1 Rhodospirillales bacterium | reverse complement strand
TCGACTTCTACGCCCGCACCCTCGGGCTGCGGCTGGTGAAGCGGACCGTCAACTTCGACGATCCCGGCACCTACCATCTTTACTACGGCGACGCGGCCGGCACGCCCGGCACCATCCTGACCTTCTTTCCCTGGGCCCACGCCGCGGCCGGCCGGGCCGGCGCGGGCGAGCTGGCGGAGACCATGTTCCGCATCCCGCGCGCCTCCATCGGTTACTGGACGGTTCGGCTGATCGCGCAAGGCGCCGAGCGCTCGGAGCGGTTCGGCGAACCGGTGCTCACCTTCCGCGATCCCGACGGCATGCGCCTGGCCCTGGTCGGCCTGCCGGGCATCGAGGCGGAAGCCGCCTGGGACAATGGCGAGATCCCGCAGGAGCATGCGATCCGCGGCTTCCACGGTGTCAGCCTCATGCTGGGCGACGCGGCGCAGACGGGCGACGTGCTGTCGGTGTTCGGCTTTGCGAAAGCCGGGCAGGACGGCGACACGTCCCGCTTCCGGGTGGACGGCACCGCGTTGGGCGGGATCGTGGACCTGCGCACGGTCGGCGGCTTCCTGCCGGCCCGCATGGGGCGCGGCTCCGTCCACCACCTGGCATTGCGCGCGGCGGACGACGCAGCGCAGGCCGGCATGGTGCAGAGGCTGGCCACCGAGCACGGCCTGCACACCACGGAGCAGAAGGACCGCGACTACTTCCGCTCCGTCTACTTCCGCGAGCCCGGCGGCGTGCTGTTCGAGATCGCCACGGACATCCCCGGCTTCGCAGTGGACGAGGACGCCGCCGCGCTCGGCACGGCGCTGAAGCTGCCGCGCTTCCTGCAGCCGCGCCGGGCCGAGATCGAAGCCGTGCTACCCGCCCTGGCCTGATATCCCTGCACGGGACGGTTGTTTGCTGTCCCGTGCCCAAACGGAGGACCCCGATGACCCTGACCCTCGACCTGCCGCTTCGCCACCGCTTCGTGCCGGCGACGGACCCGGCCCATCGCCCCCTGCTGCTGCTGCACGGCACCGGCGGCGATGAGGACGACCTCTTGCCGCTGGGCCGGGCGGTGGCGCCGGGCGCGGCCCTGCTCTCGCCCCGAGGCGCCGTGGAGGAGAACGGGATGCCCCGCTTCTTCCGCCGCCTGGCCGAGGGCGTGTTCGACGAGGCGGACCTACGCCGTCGCACGGCGGAGCTGGCGCAGTTCATCGACGCCGCCCGCAACCAGTACGAGTTGCCGGCCCCGGTGGCCGTCGGCTTCTCCAACGGCGCCAACATCGCCGCCGCGCTGCTGCTGCTGCACCCCGACATGCTGGCCGGGGCCGTGCTGCTGCGCGCCATGGCGCCGTTCCGGGAAGCCCCGTCCGCCACGCTGCCGGGCACCCCGGTGCTGCTGGTGTCGGGCGCGACCGACCCGATCGTTCCCGCAGGCAGCGCGGCCCAGTTGGCCGCGCAGCTCGATGCAGCGGGCGCGGAGGTCGCGCACCGGGTGCTCCCGGCGGGTCACGGCTTGTCGGCCGTCGACGTCGCCGCCACCTCGGCCTGGTTGAAAGGACATGCACGATGAGCGTCGAGAGCTGCCCCAACGACACCATGCCGTCCGGCCTCGACGGCGTGATCCTGCCGCGGGCGCACGACATCGGCGGCTTCGAGGTGCGCCGCGCGCTGCCGGCGGCGCAGCGGCAGATGGTCGGACCGTTCATCTTCTTCGACCAGATGGGGCCTGGCGAGTTCCTGACCGGCAAGGGCCTGGACGTGCGCCCGCACCCGCACATCGGCCTATCCACCGTGACCTACCTGTTCGACGGCGCCATCCAGCACCGCGACAGCCTCGGCTCCGACCAGTCGATCGTGCCTGGCGACGTCAACTGGATGACCGCCGGACGGGGGATCACCCATTCCGAGCGGACCGCGGTCGCCGCCCGAACGCATTCGAACCGCTTGTTCGGCATCCAGTCCTGGGTGGCGCTGCCCCGACAGCACGAGGAAACGCAGCCCGGCTTCGTGCATCACGCCGCCGACACGCTGCCGGTGATCGAGGATGGCGGCGCGACGCTGCGGCTGATCGCCGGGCACGGCTGGGGACTGCGCGCGCCGGTCCGCACCCCGTCCGAGCTGTTCTACGCCGACGCCGCGTTGCTGCCGGGGGCGCCGCTGCCGATGCCGGACGACCATGAGGAACGCGCGGCCTACGTTGTCCAAGGCGAAGTCGAGGTGGGCGGCGTCCGCTTCGACGCCGGCCGCATGCTGCTGTTCCGGGCAGGCGACCCCGTCTCGCTGCGCGCCGGGCCGAACGGCGCCCGGCTGCTGCTGCTGGGCGGCGCGGCGATGGACGGGCCGCGCTACCTGTTCTGGAATTTCGTGTCCTCGTCGCGTGAGCGGATAGAGCAGGCAAAGGCGGACTGGAAAGCCGGGCGCTTCGCCAGCGTGCCCGGCGACGACAAGGAGTGCATTCCCCTGCCGGAGCTGCGGGTTCCGGGCGTGCCGGCCGTGCAGGCGCCGGCCGCGGGGTCGCCGACCAGCTGAGGCCACGCATAGGGACGGGCACGCAGCCCTGCCTGCTCGCGGTTGGCGGCCAGGACGGCCGCGAGCACGATCCGCTAAAACGCGCCGAGAGATTGCATACGCGCAATTGCCAGAATGCTGTCCCGCTTATTCCATTGCGGCCTCCATTCGTGCCGAATAGGTCCGCAGCAACGAAAGGCATCATGCCAATGAGCACCATCACCACCCGCGACGGCACGGAAATTTTCTACAAGGACTGGGGCCAGGGCCAGGCGCTCGTCTTCCATCACGGCTGGCCGCTCAGCGCGGACGATTGGGACGCGCAGCTGATGTTCTTCCTGGACCAGGGCTACCGCGTGATCGCGCATGACCGGCGCGGCCATGGCCGCTCGACCCAGACGGCGGTCGGCAACGACATGGACACCTATGTCGCCGATGTCGTCGATCTCACCGACGCGCTCGACCTGCACGACGCGGTCCATATCGGCCACTCGACCGGCGGCGGCGAGGTGGCGCGCTACGTCGCGCAGGCCAAGCCGGGCCGGGTGGCGAAAGCGGTGCTGGTCAGCGCGGTGGCGCCGCTCATGGTGAAGACCGACAGCAACCCGGGCGGCACGCCGAAAGCGGTGTTCGACGAGGTCCGCCGCCAGACCGCAACCGACCGCGCGCAGTTCTTCATCGACTTCACGCTGCCCTTCTACGGCTACAACCGCGAGGGCGTCGAGGTGAAGGAGGGCGTGCGGCGCAACTGGTGGCGGCAGGGCATGATGGGCGGGGTCAAGGCGCAGTACGACTGCATCGCCGCCTTTTCGGAAACCGACTTCACAGAGGACCTGAAGCGGATCAGGGTGCCCACCCTCGTGATGCACGGCGAGGACGACCAGGTCGTGCCATTTGCCGACGCGGGCGCACTCTCGGCAAAGCTGATCCCGGGCGCGGTGCTGAAATCCTATCCCGGCTTCCCGCATGGTATGCCGACAACGCACGCCGAGCGGATCAACGCCGACCTGCTCGCGTTCATCAAGGGCTGACGAAGCGGCTGCTTGGAGCGCCGATCCGCTCCACGCAGCCAGTCTCGATCCGACCGGCAAGGCATCCGCCTGGCTCATCATCTCCTCGACGCCTTCGCCGCACGCGACGCAAGTCCGGAGCTGATCGACGCGAAGCCGCTCGACCTGCCGATCCTTGACCAGCCATCTGGTCTTTTGGCTTGGATGTACCACTTTTTACAGAATACGCATTTTGTTAAGAGTATGGTAGCCTGAGCGCTGGAACAGCAAGGGATTGCAGGCGTGCCGGAGAACCCGACCAAAGAGCGAAAGGTAAAGAGTGGCCTGGCCGACACCCTCTCCGACGCCGCTGACCGGCATGAGCGCGCCAAGGACTACCTGTCCCATGGCGAGGTGACCAAGCTGCTGGACGCGGCCAAGGCCGGGCGGCACGGCGTGCGCGACCACCTGCTGTTGCTCATGATGTTCCGCCACGGCCTGCGGGTCAGCGAGGCTGTGGGCCTGCGCCGCGACGAGCTGGACCTCGACCGCGCCCGGCTGTGGGTGCGCCGCCTCAAGGGCGGGCTGTCCGTCGAGCAGCCGGTCGCCGGCGACGAGTTGCGCGCCGTCAAGCGCCACCTCGCCGCCCGCACCGACGCGCTGCCCTGGCTGTTCATCTCAGAACGCAATCAGCCGCTCACCCGGCAGGCAGTCAACTACCTGATCGCCACGGCGGCCGAGCGCGCTGGCCTACCGGGCGTGCACCCGCACACGCTGCGCCATTCCTGCGGCTTCGCGCTGGCCGACAAGGGTCACGACCTGCGCCTCATCCAGGACTACCTCGGCCATCGCGACCCCAGGCACACCGTGCATTACACCCGCACCGCAGGCAGGAGGTTCGAAGGCCTCTGGGGACGCTGACCGCATGGCGTCGAAGCACACGGTCACCTTGGACAACCTGGCGGCGCTCGGCCCGCAGCGCCTGGCCGCGATCCTCGTCGAGCTCGCGGACGGCGATGCCGAGGTCAAGCGGCGCCTGCGTCTGGAGCTTGCCGCGCAGACCGGCGGCGACGCCATCGCGGCCGAGATCGGCAAGCGCATCACGGCGCTGCGATCCGCACGGTCCTTCGTCGACTGGCAGAAGCGGCGGGACTTCGTGCGCGACCTCGACCTGCAGCGGGCGATGATCGCAGACCGGGTCGCGCCCGCCCGCACCGACTTGGCGCTGGACCTGATGTGGCGCTTCCTGGACCTCGCGGAGCCGGTGCTCAACCGCGTGGACGACAGCTCTGGCTCGGTTGGGGACGTCTTCCATCTGGCCTGCGAGGACCTCGGCGCAATCGCGGCCAAGGCCAGGCCCGATCCGCTGGGCCTTGCAGACCGGGTGTTCGCCGCGCTGCTGGCCAACGAGTATGGCATCTATGACCGCCTGGTGCCGATCATGCTCCCGGCCCTCGGCGACGCGGGTGCGGCGCACCTGAAGAGCCGGCTGGCGCAGGCGTTGGCGGATCGGTCCAAGGCGGGCGGACGGGACTGGCGGGCGGCCGCCGTGCGCCGGGCCTTGCAGGACATCGCGGACGGCCAGGCCGATGTCGATGCCTACATCGCGCTGGTGCCCGCGGTGGAGCGGAGCAGGCCGCACATGGGTGCGGAGATCGGCCGCCGCCTCCTCGCCGCCGGCCGGGCCGCCGAGGCGCTTTCCGCGCTGGAGGCGGCAAGGCCGAAGCCGCGTCCTGCCCCAGCACGGGACGACGAGGATCTGTATCTCGCGGGGCATGGCGACGGCAGCGCGTGGGAGGAGGCCTACATCGAGGCGCTCGACGTGACGGGCCAGCCGGAGCAGGCGCAGCGGCTGCGCTGGGCGGCGTTCGAGGAGCGGCTTTCCGTCACGCAGCTGCGCGCCCACCTGAAGCGGCTGCCAGGCTTCGAGGACGTGGAGGCCGAGGACCGGGCCAAGCAGCACGCGCTCGGGTTCAGGAGTTTTCCTGCCGCGCTGCACTTCTTCCAGGAATGGCCGGACCAGGCCCATGCCGCACAGCTCGTGCTCACGCGGGCGCCGGAGATCGACGGCAACCTGTATTTCCTGCTCGACCCGGCGGCGCGGCTGGTCGAGGGCAGGCACCCGCTGGCGGCGACTCTGCTCCGGCGGGCGATGATCGAGGACACGCTCAATGGCGCGAAGTCGACCCGCTACAAGCATGCCGCCCGGCACCTGCTCGAATGCGCGTCGCTTGCGCCGGGCATCCAGGACTTCGGCGCGTTCGAGGCGCATGACGCCTTTGTCGGCCGCCTGCGTGCCAAGCACGGCCGGAAGACCGGCTTCTGGGGCCAGACCAGCGAAGCGTCGGGAAGCGGCCGACGCTGATACGCTTCGGATAGCCCCGGCCGACGGCCACTTCGCTTAGCTTCGCAGTTCCTGGACCGACAAAACATCCCGAGCATGGTCGCGAGCTCTTGCCCGGTCCTACCTCTTGCTCTCCTATGCGTGACGTTTCTCAAACACCCCGGCCACCCTAAGGCCGATGCCCAATGTCGAACGCGTGCCGGTGGCGGTCCAATCGGACTTCATGCAGCAGCAGGCCCGGACCAGCCCGCTCCATGCGTTGGCGGAATGCATCTGGAATGGCCTCGACGCGGACGCGCGCCTGGTCGAGGTTGAATTCGACTGTAATGCGCTTGGCCTGGAGCGGATAATCGTGCGCGACGACGGTACGGGCATGACGAGGGAACGCGCGCCCGAGCTGTTCCGCAAGCTCGGTGGCAGCTGGAAGCATCTGCGGGGTCGCACTGAGACCGGGCGCGAGCTGCATGGCAGCGAGGGACGCGGTCGCTACAAGGTGATCGTACTCGGTCGCGTCGCGGATTGGCACGTCACGTACGATGCTGGAGAGGGCGATCTTCGGCGATTTACGATCTCGATCATCAGCGACGATCTGCGGGAGGTCCGCTTCACCGACGCCATACCGGTCGGCTCCGGCCAGCCGGGAGTGGAACTGGTCATCACAGAGCCATTAGCCGACTTCAAATCGCTTCAGTCTGATGAGGCACCGCAGGAGCTAGCCGAGATTTTCGCCACCTACCTGCGCAACTACGAGGGCGTGGTAATCTCTTTGCAGGGGATCAAGCTAGATCCGGCGACGATGATGACTGGCCCACCTGTTGTGATGAGTCTGTCAGACATCGAGGAAGGGGACCATCAATACCCGGCCCGCCTTGAGATCGTCGAGTGGAACCGGAAGACAAAACGAGTCCTGCACCTTTGCGACGACCGAGGGTTCCCGATGCTTGCCGTGGACACGCGGTGGCACGTGGGGGACCGGTTCTTCTCGGCTTACCTGCGATCGTCGTTCGTGAGGCAGATGAGCGACCGCAACGAGATCGGCCTTGGCGAGATGAACGCCAACCTTGCGAACGCCGTCGAGGAGGCCCGCCAGGAGATCAAAGAGCATTTCCGGGCTAAAGCGGCCAGGGAGGCGCAGTCCGTCATCGAAGAGTGGAAATCGGAGAACGTTTATCCCTATGCAGAGCCGCCAGTCACGCCAGTGGAGTACGTGACACGGGAAGTCTTCGATATCGTCGCGACTACGGCGGCACGATACATCCCAGACTTCTCAGCCTCCAACGCTACTTCCAGAGCCTTCCAGCTCCGCATGATGCGGACGGCCATCGAGAACGGGTCCGAGGACCTGCAGCTCATTATGAAGGAGGTGCTGAGACTGCCGGCGCGTCAGCAGGAGGACATGGCGCGGCTGATCCAAGAGAGTTCCCTGCAGTCTATCATCGGGGCCAGCCGCACCGTTTCCAACAGGCTGAAGTTCCTCACGGCTCTTGAGTCGCTGATCTTCGATAGAGGGCTGGGTAGCACCCTACGCGAACGGACCCAACTTCACCGGCTGCTCGCCGACAATACGTGGGTGTTTGGGGAGGAGCATAACCTGATGGTGGATGACCGCTCCCTGGACGAGTGCCTGAAGCAGCACACGCAAGCCCGGAACATTAAGGTCGCCAAGGGCGCGGTGAAGCACCCCACCAAGATCCGCGGCATTGTCGACCTGATGTTCGGGAAACAGCGCTCTGGCTATCGCCCCGGCGCGCTCGAGCACCTCGTAATCGAACTCAAAGCACCTGGGGTGCCGATAGGTCCAACCGAAATTTCCCAAGTTGATGGCTACGTCGGCGCGATCACCAGAGACAGTAGTTTTGACATGACCACCACCAAGTGGGTGTTCTGGGCACTGTCGCGCGAGGTGAACGGGGATGCCTTAAGGGTGAGGCAGGTACAGCACGCCGAGGCCGGCGTCATCATCAAGCAGGATAACCTGGTCGTCATCGTCAAGACATGGGCGCAGGTGATTGCGGAGAACCGCGCCCGCCTGAAATTTTTCCAAGACGGCTTGCAGCTGACGGTGACTAAAGCGGAGGCCCTGCGCCATCTGAAGGAGGGCTACGCAAACGTTTTCGTGGACACGCCCGCTGGAACGGCGCTGGACGAGGCAATATCCAACGGCGATTTGGCTGACTAAGCAACGCAGATCGAGTGATCGCCGCACCCATTGCCTATGCCACGTTGTGCCGACCGCGAGCGGGTTCCTCTATCCTGTCAGCATATATGATAATGTCCTATATCGGGTGCGCTCGCTGGGAGGAGCCGATTAGTCGCCTATTCTGGCGGCCTTGGGACGCCCCGCAGCTGCTCAGCGATCCACTCGAGAGTTCTGTTGTTATCGAGGCCCTTGGTTCCGAGTTCCTCGGGGGTCACGTCGGTCGACGGCCATAGACCGCCGATGTGCAGCTTCTCGATGCCGGCATCGAGAAGCCTTTGATTGAATGCAGGGCCCATGCCTTGCTCATTCCACGTGCGCACGAACAACGAGGCCGCACCGGCCAGGATGTCGCAGACCTGCAGCTGCTTCTTCTGAACCGAGTCGGCGAACCTAGTGCTCCCGACGTTGATCGGGAAGGAATGCTCACCGCCCCGATGCGCGAACGTCGCAGGCGCGAGGGTAGGCGACGAAAGAGCCTCCCACAGCCATTTCTGCTTGGCCATATTGGTTGACTGATCATGCACAACTTCAAGAGGGTCGCTATGCCGAGAGCGCCATGTATGCCCAATAAAAACCAGACCCGGCAGCGCAAGATCGAGAACGCGCTTTGGCAGCCCAAGCACGTGGCGGTGGCCCAGCAGCGGAAATGAGGTCCATAGATAGCGCATCACCTCGGCCCGCGAACCATCAGACTTACCATAGGCCCGATGCACAAAAGCCGCGCACTGGTCAAAGGCTTCTTTTGTCCGGGCGCGCATCATCCGCTGAAAATGCGTCAATAGACGGCGTCGAAAGTCCGCGTCCCAGAACGCCTCCAGCGCGTAGAAGAGCATATTCGCCATCGCGAGATTGGCGCCGTCTTTGTAAAGGTTCAGGCCGCCCTCGTAGGCCAGCGGCTCGATCCACCATTCGACGATGAACGTGACCATCGCGAACTCTTTGTGCGCGAGCCAGAGACCTGCCCGCGCAGGATCCGTCGCGGCAAAGCGCACGAGCTCGACGATCCGGTCCTGGTTGCGACCGCCTCTAGTGAGACGGGTGAACTTCAGCTCGGCCGCGGTGACGCCGCCAAAGATCGATTCAATGGCGGACCGGGCCTCGGCGTCGGTGAAGTCGTTCGTCGCCTGGGCGAAAATGGGCTGGTTGGCGTTGATCAGATCCTCGCCGGTGTAGCCAGTCTCATCGACGTAGAAGGTAGCCATATCATTCTCTTGCGAGTTGATGTCGTGCGGCCAGCCAAATGCACGACGGCGACGCCGACCGACTTGAGACCGGCCGTCCGCCCATATGGCCATCGTCGGCAGAGGCAGCTGAAGCAGTATCCTCTACTCTTGACAACAGATTGTCTCAGGAATTCCGGTCGGCTGGCGGACCCCGGCCCTGCCCCGCTCCGGCCGTGATCTCACGCATGATAACTTCCCGTATCAGCTGGGAGCATGAGGGCGTTGCGTAAATCTTGAGTGCGCAACACAGAGTGAGGGCGCAGCCTCAACCCCGCGGCCAGCGGCTGCTGGCAATCGCACATGGATTAGGCCGTCTGATGTTGCGCTTCGAGGTATGTAGCAGTCGAGGCCGTCCGGCGCTAAAAAGAAGCGAACTTCCATAACCGATCTGGTATTCACCTCTACATGCCTGCCAACCGCCGCGTCACCCGCTATCACCTGGAGGATGAAACGGATTCAGGCATCACCCGTTCTAAGCTCTCCAAGCTGGGCCGGAAAAGGCAACTCGACTATATGCGGGCTTGGTTCGGGAAGTATTACACCGATCCGGTTCACGAGATGCCGTGGATGGAGGGTGAATACCATTTCCCTTATGGCGGTCCCTATAACGCCTTCGACGAACTCTATAACGAATTCGCCGGGACAGTCCCCGAGGAGCGCATTCGTGAACTGGCAGAGGATATAGAGGGAGAAGACGGAACTTACGACTGGGCACCTACAAGCCGCCATTCAGACTACATGGAGGCGATCGACGATATCGCGTCAATAGACGATGGCGCTGATCTTCCCAACCCTCCTCCACCTGACCTTAACGATCTGCTCTTCCAACTCCGCGGTGGTGCGCGGATCAGCTTGGGGACGGCCGAAGAACGAGCTGAACGCCAACGGTTTTCCCACCGAATAGCCATATTGCGGCGTGCGTTCGCCAACCGTCGCAATCGACCGCGCGGCATAGGCGACAACAATCCACCGCCCAATGATCTTGAAGAAGAACAGGACCGGAGTGCGGTATCCGAGATCGAACAGACCACCGCTGAGATCGCCGCAGAGCTACAGCTGCCCACACCCAATGTCATCGAAATTGCTGAGAAGACGTCACGGCTGAGACGCTTGGGCAAGTGGCTTGGTGATCGACTAAATAAAGGGGTAGACGCACTCGTTGGGGCGGGTGTGCTCTACGGGGCTGGCCAGATTGTCACGCACATCGACGACATCCAGCGAGCCTGCGCTCACTGGATCCAAGAGGTCATTTCAATGTTTTAACAACTACGGGGTGCGAACTCCGGTTGAAACCGAGATTGATCTCACGACACAAAATCTTCAGGGTGACACCCTAGCTACCCCCTTCCCCTTCCCTCTACTCTTGAGAACAGATTCTCTCGAGAGTGCCGGCGGGTCTATTCCCTACCCTGAACTGAACATCATTTCACCCGTGATGACGTCTCTCATCACCGCCACATGCGCGCGGCGATGGAGCGCTCCTCCTCGCCGACGGCTTCGGCGTAGATCGCGGTCGTGGTCAGCTGGGCGTGGCCCATCCAGCGCTGCACCAAGTTGAGCGGGATGCCCTGGCCCACGGCCACGACCCCAAGGGCGTGGCGCAGCCCCTTGGGGCTGGCCTGGGCGCCCTCGATCCCTGCTGCGGCCAGCACCTCCTTGACCCAGCGCCAGGCGGTGGCGCGCGACCAGGCCCAGAGCGGCCGCTTGACGGCCGGCCCGCGCAGGCCGCGCAGCCCGAACACCAGGTCGAGCATGGTGGCGAACTCGGGCGAGACCGGGACAGTGCGGAACAGCCCGCGCTGCCGCTTCTTCAGGGTCTCGAAGGTGATCGTGCCCGTCGCGACGTCGACCCGCTCGGCCGTGAGCGCCAGCGCCTCGCTGATCCGGCAGCCCGACCAGCCCAGCGTGTGGCAGAAGGCGCGCACGTCGCGCGGCGCCTGGTCGGCGGC
>CAHJXG010000402.1 GCA_903644035.1 Rhodospirillales bacterium | reverse complement strand
GTCCCGCGTCCACGCCTTTGACATCGACCGCGCGAAGTCCGCGGCCTTCCGAACCGAGATGACGGAGCGGCACGGCGTCGAGGTCGTGGTGGAGCCGGACGCGGCCACGGCGATCTCGGCCGCGGGGATCGTGGCGCTCGCCACCACCGCGTCCCGGCCCCTTGCCCCCGCCGCGGCGTTCCGGCCCGGCACCCACGTCAACGCCGTCGGCGCCCACACGCCGGCCACGCGCGAGATGGACAGCGACACCGTCGCCGGGGCGCGCCTGTTCGTGGAAAGCCGCCAGGCCATCCTGGCGGAGGCGGGCGACGTGATGATCCCGCTGGGGGAGGGCCGCTTCGCCGCGTCGCACATCCTGGGCGAGCTGGGCGACGTGGCGGCGGGCACGGTGCCGGGCCGCACCGGGGGGGATGAGGTGACGGTGTTCAAGTCCACCGGGGTGGCCGTGGAGGACGTGGTGGCCGCCCGGCAGGTCTACGAGGCCGCCCTGGCCCGCGGCGCCGGGATCATCGTCGACATGTAGCGGGCGACATGCAGCGGGCAGGGCGGGGACGGGAGCCTTCCCCGCCGGGTTCTACGGCACCACCGGGCGCGACAGCGCCTCCAGCGAGACGGGCTTGATCTGGTTGCGCGCCGTGTCGCGCCCCACCAGGTGCAGCGGCGTGCCGGAGGCCTGGGCCGCCAGCCGGGCCACCGTCGCCTCGCAGATGCGGCCCTGGCACTGGCCCATGCCGGCCCGGGTGCACTGCTTGATGGCGCGCAGGCTGCCGTTCCATTCGACGGCGATGGCGCTGATCGCCCCGGCCGTCACCTCCTCGCACCGGCACACCACCGTGTCCGCCGTCACCGTCTCGTACAGCCCGGCCCGCGGCGCGAAGGTGCGCTTCACGTGATCTGCGAAGGACTGGTGCCGGTCCCGGCTGCGAACCGGCCCCTGCAGCCGCGCCGCCAGCGCCTCGGCCGTCAGCAGCCCCAGGTCGGACGCGGCATGAAGCCCGGCGATCTGCCCCTCGGCCATCGCCACGCGGTGCCCGGCCACGCCGGTGATCTCGCCCGCCACGAACACGGTCGGCAGGCTGGAACGCTGGTCCGCGTCGCAGCACGCGACCCAGCACAGGCCCTCGACGTCCCAGCGCGTGTCGCAGCCGAGGATGCGCGGCACCTGCAGGGAAGGGATGAAGCCGTGGTTCACCAGCAGGGCGTCCACCGCCACCGTGCGGCGGCCGTCCGCGGTCGGGCGGCCCTGCGCGTCCAGCCTGGCGACCACGACCTCCTCCAGCCTGCCGTCGCCGCGCGCCTCCACCACGGCCTGGCCGAAGCGGATCGGCACGCGCCGGGCCAGCAGCGTGGCGAAGTAGCCTTGCGCCTCCCGCAGCTTGTCCAGGTGCCGCCAGGGCTGCGGGAACGGCCGGAAGAACGTGGAGGCCGGCTGCGCCTCCAGGACCTCCACCACCTCCGCCCCGGCCTTCAGCAGCTGCGTGGACACCGGGAGCTGGAACGGCCCGCTGCCCGACAGCATCACCCGGCGGCCCGGCAGCACGAACTGCGCCTTCAGCATGGTCTGCGCCGCGCCCGCGGTGATGACGCCGGGCAGGGTCCAGCCGGGAAAGGGGATCGGCCGCTCATAGGCGCCGGTCGCCACGATCAGCCGCTGGCTGGCCACGCGCTCGCATTGGTTCTCGTGCTCGATCTCCAGGATGCCCTCGTCAAAGGCGCCCCAGACCAGCGTGCCCAGGCGGATGTCCACGTTGGGCATGGCGGCCAGCTCGGCGATCAGCTCGCGGCCGGCGGTGAAGCTCTTGCCCAGCACCCGCTCGTCCACCTGGCTGAAGCGGGCCTGCGGCTGGCGGAAGTACTGGCCGCCGGGCTTGATGTACTCGTCCACCACGGTCACGCGGGCGCCGGCCCGCGCCGCCGCCAGGGCGGCGGACAGGCCGGCGGGGCCGGAACCGATGATCGCGATGTCGGTCGACGAGACGTTCATGCCCTGCCCGCCCGCCATCCGGCCTCGTCCTGGGTGGCGACGTCCATGCCGGGCCGGGCCTCCGTCAGGCAGGCGCGCAGGTGGGGGCGGCCATCGACGGTGATCAGGCAGTCGAAGCAGATGCCCATGCCGCAGAACACCCCGCGCGGCGCCCCCGTCTTCTCCGTCCTGCGCAGCGTGCGGATGTCCACCGCCAGCAGGGCGGCGGCGACCGTCTCGCCCGGGAAGGCCTGGATGGTCCGTCCGTCCAGGGTGAAGGCGAAGGGCTCGCCGCGCCCGACGCCCTTTTCGACACGGTTTGTGGCTCTGTCGGCTGTCACGTCTGGCTCGCGAATTGACAATACCAGTATACTAGTTATCGTTTCCACGAGGCACAAGCGTCCGGTCCGGCGCCGCGCGCGGAACGGCCGGTCCGATGCGGGCGCGCAGTGCCCGCCGGCCCGGCCTTGAGGAGACGTGATCCGAACATGATGGGACTCAGCGGAAGGGCGGCGATCGTCGGCGCGGCCGAATCGGACGCCATAGGCATCCTGCCCGGCAAATCCACCCTGCAGCTCGTCGCCGAGGCCTCGCTCAACGCGGCGGAGGATGCCGGGCTCTCGATCCGCGACATCGACGCGGTGTTCACCGCGGGCTGGCGGCCCACGGAGGTCGCGGAGTACCTGGGCATCGCGCCCCGGTTCTTCGACGGCACCCAGGTGGGCGGCTCCTCCTACGTGATCCATGTCGGCCACGCGGCCGCGGCGATCGCCAACGGGCTGTGCGAGGTCGCGCTGATCGTGCACGGCGAAAGCGGCCGGTCCCGCATCGGCATGTTCCCCGAGGGCGGCGGCCCCCAGCTCCCGGCCGGCCAGTTCGAGGCGCCCTACGGCCTGCCCGGCGCCGTCGGCTCCTACGCCATGGCCTGCTCGCGCCACATGCACGAGTTCGGCACCACGCGGGAGCAGCTGGCGGAGATCGCGGTCGCCACCCGCAAGTGGGCCGCGATGAACCCCAAGGCCTTCTCCCGCGATCCCCTGACCATCGAGGAGGTGGTGAGCGCCCCGCTGATCTGCTGGCCCTTCGGCAAGCTGGACTGCTGCCTGGTGACGGATGCGGCGGGCGCGGTGATCGTCACCTCGCTGGAACGCGCCCGGGACTGCCGGATGAGGCCGATCCGCGTGCTCGGCTTCGGCGAGGGGCTGGACCACCAGATCATCAGCGCCATGCCCAGCTACGTGCACGGCCCCGGCCGCATCTCCGGCCCCCCGGCCTTCGCCATGGCCGGCGTCACGGCCGCGGACATCGACGTCGCCCAGATCTACGACAGCTTCACCTACACGGTGCTGCTGACGCTGGAGGACCTGGGCTTCTGCCGGAAGGGCGAGGGAGGGGCCTTCGTCGCCGGCCAGCGCACCGCGCCGGGCGGCGCCTTCCCGCTGAACACCAGCGGGGGCGGGCTGTCCTACACCCATCCCGGCATGTTCGGCATCTTCACCATCATCGAGGCGGTGCGCCAGCTCCGCCACGAATACGCCGACCAGGGGCCGCGCCAGGTCGCGGACGCCGCCATCGGCCTGATCCACGGCACCGGCGGGCGCTTGTCCGCCACCGGCACCGCCATCCTCGGGAGGGACTGACCATGGCCCAGGACAAGCCGCTGCCCGTTCCGGACCCGGTCACCCAGCCCTACTGGGACGGCCTCAACGCCGGCGAGCTGCGCATCCAGCGCTGCCGCTCCTGCGAGAAGGCGGTGTTCTACCCACGCGCGCTCTGCCCCCATTGCGGGTCGCGCGACCTGGGATGGATCACCTGCTCCGGCCGAGGCACGCTCCATGCCTTCACCATCGCCCATCGCGGCACCCCGGCCGCCTTCAAAGGCTCCACGCCCTACGTGGTCGCCATGGTGGAGCTCGAGGAAGGGGCGCGCGTCATGACCAACCTCATCGACGTGGACCCCACGCCGGAGGCGGTGAAGATCGGCATGGCGGTGGAGGTCGTGTTCGAAAAGGCCTCTGACGCCATCACGCTGGCGAAGTTCCGCCCGCGCTGATGCGCATCGCCGTCTCCACGGTGGGCTTCCCGGGGGTGGACCTGATGGACCTGCCCCGGGCCGCCCGGGCCGTGGGCGCCG
>CAHJXG010000401.1 GCA_903644035.1 Rhodospirillales bacterium | reverse complement strand
CTACCAACGCCGCCCCGCATCGGGCGGTCCATCCGGAGGATCAGCCGTGCGCCCGCCCACGACCGCCCTGCAATCCGCCGGGAACCTGCTGCGCCACAAGCTGTCAGGCGAGACCTACGCGCCGTCGAAGTTCCGCGTCGGCATGACGCTCACGCTCGACCCCACGCCGTTCATCCTCGCGGGCGACAGCATCAAGCTGCCGCAGCCGGAAGGCAGCGGCTCCGTCAGCGTGAGCGCGGTCGGCCAGGTCACGTCCGGCAACACGCGGCTTTTGCGGCTTTATCTGTCCGACGGGCGCAGCCTGATCCAGCTTCACCTCGATGCCGCCGGCGATCCCGACGAGTGCCGCCTGTTCGTCACCATCGACGAGGTCGCCCCGACCGACCCCGGCGAGTGGGCCGCCTGGCTCGACCCGAACGAGGGCATGATCGGCTGGCCGGAGTTCCAGACCAAGGACGGCAAGACCTACGCCCGCGTCTGGGCGCCAGGCAGCGGCCGGGTGTCGCCCCGCGCGCTCACGGAGACCATCGAGGGGTTGGAGGGCAGCCGCACGGCGCAGAACCAGGCCATGCTCTACGCGGCGCCGACCGGCAGTCCCGACCCGGCGCCCGCCACCGAGTACATCCTGGTCGCGGCGGTGCAGGACGGCGGCCGGGCCTGGGTTGACATCCGGGCCGGCATCGACCTCAACCCCGCCACGCTCCAGCTCGCATAGGACCCCATGGACAGCATCTTCGCCACCCTGCAGCAGGGCTTGCCCGTGCTGGTCGGCCAGTTCGCCGCCACCCTGGCGCTGCTCGGCATCGGCATGGCCTGCTACGTCACGCTGACGCCCTTCAACGAGTGGCGCCTGGTGCAGCAGGGCAACGTGGCCGCGGGCATCGTAGTGGCGGGAACCCTGGTGGCGCTCGCCATGCCGCTGGCGGCGACGCTTGCGACCAGCATACTGGTGATCGACATCGTGCTCTGGGGCCTGGTGGCGCTGGCCATCCAGCTCGCGGTGTTCTTCGCAGCCACCGCGCTGCTGCGCGGGCTGCGCACGATGATCGAGGCCGGCAACGTCGCAGCCGCCCTGGTGCTGATCGGCATCCAGCTCGCGGTGGCGCTGCTCAACGCCGGCGCGATGGCCGGATGACGTCATTCGGAAACCTACAAGGGAGGCCACCATGATCACATTCATCCGCAACCTGGTCAGCGTCAAGGCCGACCGGGCCGTGAACAACGCCGTCGAGGCGATCGTCCGCTGGGACCCGAAATCCGCCACCGAGGCGGAGCTGCGCACCATGGAGCAGCATCTGGACGACCTCGGCCGCCAGGTCGCCCAAGCGCGCGTCGCGTTCGACAAGGAGAAGCGTGAGGCCGACGCCATCATGACCCTGTCGCAGCAGCGCATGGCGGCGGCCGAGCAGATCCAGCACCGGATCGAGGGCGAGACCGACCCGGCCCGCAAGTCCGAGCTGGAGCGCAGCCTCAGCACCATCGTCACCATGCTGGAGACCATGTCGTCCGACGTCGAGCGCGAGAAGGAGGACGCGGTGGACGCCGGGGACTTCCTGCGCTCGCTGGAGGCCACCTACCAGCAGGCCGGACAGAAGCTGAAGTCGGCACGCGACGACCTGAACCGTGCGCAGCGCGACATGGGCCGGGCGGAGCAGCAGCGCGACATGGCGCAGCAGCGGGCTGAGGCCGCGCGCCAGGCGGCCGGGCTGTCCAGCGCCACCAGCGGGCTGAGCGTCGCGCTCAAGGCGATGCAGGACAACGCGACGCGCAACCTGGTCGACGCCGAGTCCGCGAACGCCAAGGCCAAGCTGCTCGCACCCACCCGGCCGGAACAGGACGACCCGAACATCGCCATGGCGATGGCGCAGGTCCAGGGCAAGCTGCCGGCACCCACGAACCTGAACGACCGGCTCGCGGCACTGCGTCAGAAGCAGGTTGGCGGGCCGGCCAAGCAGATCGGCGCGTCGTGACCCCGGGGCGCGTCGGACAAGGCTCAGGGTGGACGCACCGGACTACCTGATCGTCGGCGGCGGCACGGCCGGCTGCATCCTGGCGGCGCGCCTGTCGGAGAACCCGGCTTGCCGCGTCACCCTGCTGGAGGCCGGGCCGGAGGATCGCGATGTCTGGATCCACATCCCCGCCGGCTACGCCCGCCTGTTCGCCAGCGGCAAGTACGACTGGCGTTTCGCCACCGAGCCGGAGGCTGAGCTGGGCGGCCGCAGCATCGCCTGGCCGCGCGGCCGGGTGCTGGGCGGATCGGGATCGATCAACGGGCTCGCCTTCCTGCGCGGTTCGCCGCACGACTACGACCGCTGGGCGCAGGCGGGCGCGCGCGGCTGGTCGCATGACGACGTGCTGCCCGCGTTCCGCCGCATCGAGCACTGGACCGGCGATCCCGGCCTGACCCGCGGCACCGACGGCCCGATCTCGGTCAGCGAGCCGCGCGGCCTGTCGCCCGGCGCCGCTGCCTTCATCGCCGCATGCGAGGGCATGGGCTTCCCCCGCCATCGCGACATCAACGACGGCGCGATCGAGGGGGTGG
>CAHJXG010000400.1 GCA_903644035.1 Rhodospirillales bacterium | reverse complement strand
CGGACGGGTCGTCGCGCCGCAGCGCCAACCGGGCCTCCGCGGCGGGGCGGTTGGCGGGATGGACCCGGACCGCCTGGCGCGCCGCGGGTCCGCCCGGCAGGCCAGAATCGGTCCAGGCCAGGCGGTCGAAACGCCGCCATTGGTCATCGGCAGTCAGCGCACGGCCCCAGGCGCGGATGAAACCGAGTTCGCCGGCGGGGTCCACGCCCTGGACCCAAGCCGCGCGTGCCTCCTGCTCGGCATCGGCTTGGCGCCCGACCCGGCCCAGGGCGTCGGCGCAGCGCAGCAGGACGGCCGCCGACCGGGATACGGCGGATGGCTGCTGGCAACGCTCAATCGTGGCCGTGTCATCGGCGGTCGGCGCCTCCTGCAGGCGACGGTCAAGCAGCGCCTGCTGCGGCCAGGCGGGGTTGTCCGCGATGAACGCCGCGATCTCGGCGGCGCTGGCGGCACCCGGGGCGAGCAGGCGGAAGTACAGCGCGAGCTTGCGGGCCAGCGGATCCGGCGATGCGGCGGCAAGGGCGTCGGCCTCCGCCCAATGCTCCAGCCTGACGGCAGCCATGAGGTCCTGCGTCGCGGCATGGGCCGGGAGGGACAAGCCCAGCAGGAAGAGCACGGCGCGGCGCATGATGGCTTCTAGCGCAGGACAGCCTTGCGGCGCATCCCCCATGTGCCTAGGTTCGCGATCCCCGTCTGTGCCTGAGGCCCATCATGTCCAGCCCCCTGTTCAAGGGATCGTATGTCGCCCTGATCACGCCGATGCGCCCCGACGGCGCGGTGGACGAGGCCGCGTTCGGCGCCTTCGTCGATTGGCAGATCCAGCAGGGCACTCACGGCATCGTCCCGGTGGGCACCACCGGGGAAAGCCCGACGCTCAGCCATGACGAGCACCGCCGCGTCGTCGAGATCGCGGTGGAGGTGGCGGCCGGACGGGTGCCGGTGATCGCCGGCGCCGGGTCGAACAGCACGGCGGAGGCCATCGAGCTGACCCGGCACGCCAAGGCGGCCGGGGCCGACGCGGCCCTGGTGGTGACGCCCTACTACAACAAGCCGACGCAGCAGGGCATGGTCCTGCACTTCACCGCCATCGCCGACGCGGTCGATCTGCCCATCGTGATCTACAACATCCCGCCGCGCAGCGTGGTCGACATGGGCGTCGAGACCATGGCGCATCTGGCGCGGCACCGGAACATCGTGGGCGTCAAGGACGCGACCGCCAACCTGGCGCGTCCGCTGCATACGCGCCGCGCCTGCGGGGCCGGGTTCGTGCAGATGTCGGGGGAGGATCACACGGCCCTGGCGTTCCTGGCCGCCGGCGGCCATGGCTGCATCAGCGTGACCGGCAACATCGCCCCGCGGCTGTGCAGCGAGATGCACCGCGCCTGGCAGGACGGCGAGACCGAACGAGCCATCGCGATCCAGGACCGCCTGCTCGCGCTGCACGACGCGATGTTCGTCGAGAGCAGCCCCGGCCCGGTGAAGTATGGCGCGAGCCTGATGGGGCACGGCAGCGCGCATTGCCGGCTGCCGCTGGCGCCGGTGTCGGACGCGACGCGGGCGCAGGTGCGGGCGGCGATGCTCGATGCCGGGCTGCTGAACTAGGACAGGGCGGCGTGGCGGACAGCAAGACCAAGAAGAAGTCGGGCCTGATCTCGCACGGTGTGGCCGCGCAGAACCGGAAGGCGCGGTTCGACTACACGATCAAGCAGACGATGGAGGCCGGACTGGTGCTGCGCGGCCCCGAGGTGAAGTCGCTGCGCCACGGCCGCGCAACGCTGACCGAGGCCTGGGCAGGAGAACGGGAGGGGGAGCTGTTCCTGTTCAACTGCTACATCCCGGAATACCAGGCCGGCGTGCTGTCCCGGTTCGAGCCGCGGGCGCCGCGCAAGCTGCTGCTGAAGCGCAAGCAGATCGGCGAGCTGATCGGCGCCTCGACCCGGGACGGGCTGACGCTGGTGCCGCTGCAGATCCACTTCAACGACCGCGGCGTGGCGAAGGTGCTGCTGGGCGTGGGCGAGGGCCGGAAGAAGCAGGACAAGCGGCAGGCCATCGCGGCGCGGGACTGGCAGCGCGACAAGGCCCGGCTGATGCGGGCGAAGGGCTGACCGTTGCCGGCGCCGTCACGTCACCCACATGCAACGGGATGGGTGGGGAGGCGGGCGGCATGGGCATTTCGCGACGGATGGCGTTGATCGGCGGCGCGGCGCTGGCCGGCATGGCGGCCGGCCCGGCGCCGGCCACGGCATGGTCGTTCGAGTTCCCCTCCATCGACGAGGGCCTGCTCCGGCTGGCGGAGTTCCAGGGCAAGGTGCTGCTGGTCGTCAACACGGCCTCGTTCTGCGGCTTCACGCCGCAATACCGTCAGCTCGAGGCCCTGCACCGGCGCTTGTCGCCGCAGGGGTTCACGGTGATCGGTGTGCCCAGCCAGGACTTCGGCCAGGAGAGCGGGTCAAACGGCGAGGTGAAGGCGTTCTGCGAAGCGACCTTCGGCGTCGATTTCCCGATGGCAGGCCTCGGCCATGTGCGCGGGGCCGCTGCGTCGCCGTTCTATCGCTGGGTGCGCGAGCAGCGGCGGTGGGAGCCGCAATGGAACTTCAACAAGGTGCTGATCGGGCGGGACGGCGCGATTGCGGGGACGTTCGGGTCGAGTGACGAGCCGGACCGCGGTCGCCTCGCCGCCGCGATCCAGGCGGCGATGGGCCGGGTCTAAAGCGGTTTTGGCGCGGCGCCGGCGACGCGCGCCACCAGGTTGAATATCACCTGCTCAAACATCTCGCGCGTCAGCAGGCCGGTGTTCGTATTATAGCGCGAGACATGGTAGCTGTCGGCCAGCAGCAGGCCATCCGGCAGCTCGGTGACGTCTCCATGCCGGAAGCGGATGCGGGTCACTGGAATGCCGCACGCGCGCAGGACGGCGGCGTGGGCCAGGACGCCGAGCGCCAGAACGGCCCGCAGCTTCGGCAAGGCTTTCAGCTCCGCGGCAAGGAAGCGGTTGCAGGTGCGCACTTCGACGGGCTGCGGCAGGTTGGCGGGCGGCACGCAGCGCACGGCGTTTACCACGCGGCAGCCATGCAGCTGCATCCCGTCGTCCGGCCGGGCGTCGTAGGTGCCGGTCGCCAGGCGGAAACGGATCAAGGTTTCATAGAGCAGGATGCCGGCATGGTCGCCAGTGAAGGGCCGCCCAGTCCGGTTGGCCCCCTTGACGCCGGGTGCCATGCCCACAACCAGGATCGTGGCATTGGGGTCGCCCAAGCTCGGGACGGGGCCGTTGAACCAGTCGGGATGGCTCTGCTGGTTGGCATGGCGGTAAGCCACCAGCCGGGGGCAGAGCGGGCAGTCAGGCGGCGGCTGCTCAATGAGCATCGAAAGGGCGGGGCGTTCTGTCATGCATCCCCAAGCGGGATGCCGGGTCGCGTGTGAGCGGTCAAGCCTTGTTGGGGAATTTACCGAGTGTTCCAGACGATCCTGGTCGCCATAGGCGCCAATCTCGCCTCAACTGATGGGCGCACGCCACTCGAGACCTGCCGATGGGCGGCCGGGCAGCTTGCACAGCTGCCCGGGCTTGAGCGGCGCGGCGTGTCGCGCTGGTTCGCCACCCGGCCGGTGCCGGCATCGGACCAGCCGCGCTTCGTGAACGGCGCGGCCTGGCTGAGCGGCGAAATGGAGCCTTACCGTCTCCTGGAGGCGCTGCAAACCATCGAGACCGAGGCGGGCCGGCTTCGCGGCGTCCCCAACGCAGCCCGGACGCTGGACCTCGACCTGCTGGCCATGGATGATTTGGTGATGGCGGATGCGGCGCTCATCCTGCCGCACCCGCGGCTGCAGGACCGCGCCTTCGTGCTGGCCCCGCTCCGTGACATCCGGCCGGATTGGGTTCATCCCGTGCTCAACCTGAATGTCGCCGCGATGCTGACGGCGGTGTCGGACCAGGATGTCCAACCGTTGTAGACGGTTGCACTTGTTGAATGCATGGCACTCGCCTAAATGGATACTCTAACCGACATCAATGGCGGAGACTGAACGCATGGCGCGCGTGACCGTAGAAGACTGCGTTCAGAAAGTTCCAAACCGGTTCGAGCTGGTCCTGCTTGCGGCGCAGCGTGCCCGCAACCTGAGCCGGGGCGAGGAGCTGACGATCGACCGCGACAACGACAAGAACCCGGTCGTGGCACTGCGCGAGATCGCTGAAGAGACGGTCGCGTTGCCGCTATTGGAGCAGGACCTCATCAAGTCGCTGTCCCGCTCGCCGGAGCCGGAGCCTGCGGATGAGGAGGTGCTGGACCTGATCCCGACTGACCAGAACATCTTCGGCCTGCAGGATGTGTCTGCCGAGGAGGAAACCTCGGCGATGCCGGCCGGAGACCTCTCGCCCGACGACATCGAGGCAGCCATCGAGGCGGAGCTTGGCGGCCGTTCCCGCCGTTAGGCCGAGCGATGTCAATGGGGGCCGGCCATGACGGGCCGTGCCCCACGCCCTGTCCGCGCGCCCGATGGCTTGGCGTCGTCGACTGCCCGATCTGACGCCTCCAAGACCGTCAGCCTCTTGGCCGATTGCCGGTCCAGGCTGACCGACAAGATACTGGCCTACGACCCTAAGGCGGATACGGGCCTGCTCGACGCCGCATACTCGCTCGCGGCGCAGGCCCATGGGCAGCAGACCCGGGAAAACGGCGACCCCTACATCACCCACCCCATCGCCGTGGCCGAAATCCTGGCGGGCTACCGGCTCGATACGGCCAGCATCGCGACGGCCTTGCTGCACGACGTCATCGAGGACACGCCGGTCACGCTCTCTGCGCTGGAGAAGCAGTTTGGCCCAGCCATCGGCGGGCTGGTGGACGGCGTCACCAAGCTGACGCGGCTGGAGCTGCAATCGGACCGCACCAAGCAGGCGGAGAACTTCCGCAAGCTGGTCCTCGCCATGAGCAAGGACATCCGCGTCCTGCTGGTGAAGCTGGCCGACCGCCTGCACAACATGCGGACGCTGCATTACGTGGAGAACCCCGAGCGCCGGATGCGCACGGCCCGGGAGACGATGGAAATCTACGCGCCGCTGGCCGAGCGGATCGGCATGGACGCGCTGAAGACCGAGCTGCAGACGCTGTCCTTCGCGCAGATCGAGCCGGAGGCGTTCGACACGATCCAGGCCCGGCTCAACTTCCTGCGCGGCCAGGGCGCCGACGTGATCGAGGAGGTGCGGACCGAGCTGGATCGCATCTGCGCCGAGGGCGGCGCCGCGCCCATCGAGATCACCGGGCGCGAGAAGTCGCCCTACTCGATCTGGGAGAAGATGCAGCGGCGCAACGTGGCGTTCGAGCAGCTGTCGGACATCATGGCGTTCCGTGTCGTGATGCCGTCCCGCGACGCCTGCTACATCGCTCTAGGCGCGGTGCACGCGGCGTATCCGGTGATCGCCGGGCGGTTCAAGGACTACATATCGACGCCGAAGTCGAACGGCTACCGCAGCCTGCATACCGGCGTGACGCTGCGGGAGCCGCGCAACCAGAAGATCGAGGTGCAAATCCGCACGGCCGACATGCACGACGTGGCCGAGAACGGCGTCGCCGCGCATTGGCTGTACAAGCAGCAGGACACCTCATCGAGCGAGCTGCAGCGTTTCCGCTGGGTGCAGGACCTGCTGGAAATCCTCGACAATTCGCAGGCGGCGGATGAGTTCCTGGAGAACACCAAGCTCGAGCTCTACCAGGACCAGGTGTTCTGCTTCACGCCCAAGGGCCAGCTGATCGAACTGCCACGTGGGGCGACCAGCATCGATTTCGCCTACGCCGTGCACAGCCAGGTCGGCGACAAGTGCGTGGGCGCCAAGGTGAACGGCCGGCTGATGCCGCTGCGCCATGAGCTGCAGAACGGCGACCAGGTCGAGATCATGACGGCGCGCGACGGCGTGCCGTCGCCTGCGTGGGAGCGGTTCGTCGTCACCGGCAAGGCGCGCGCGCGCATCCGGCGCTACATCGCCCAGCAGCAGCGGCAGAACAACCTCGACGCCGGCCGGGCCGCGCTGGCGAAGGCGTTCCGCCAGGAGGGCCTGGACGGGTCGGAGAAGGTGCTGGAGGCCGGTCTGAAGGGCCTTAAGGCCGCGTCGCTCGATGAGCTCTACGTCGCGGTCGGCAACGGCAACATCGGGCCGAAGGATGTCGTGCATGCGGCCTATCCGGAGCTGCGGCAGACTCCCCGGGCGCCGCGCATGTTGCCGAGCCTGCCGCCGCGGCCTGGCCGGGTGGCGGCGCGCGATGGCGGAATCCCGATCACCGGGCTGGTGACGGGCATGGCGGTGCATTACGCCGGGTGCTGCCACCCGCTGCCGGGCGACCGGATCGTGGGCATCGTCACGACCGGCAAGGGGGTCACGATCCATACCAGGAATTGCCAGACGCTCGAAAGCTTCGCCGCGACGCCGGAGCGGTTCATCGACGTCGGCTGGGAGGTGCCCTTGCCCCTCGCCAGCGGCAAGCCAGCAACCCATACCGGCCGGATCAGCGCCATCGCCGCGAACCAGCCCAACGCGCTCGCGAGCCTGACCAACGCCGTCGCGAAGTACGAGGGCGCGGTGACGAACCTCAAGATCACCAACCGGCAGCAGGATTTCTTCGAGATCGTGCTCGATGTCGAGGTGCGGGACCTCAAGCATCTGTCGAACGTGATCGCCGGCCTGCGTGCGGCCAGCGGCGTGACCCAGGTCGAGCGGGCGCGGGGCTGACATGATGAGGCTCGCGTGATCCTGGGGCTTGGCTCCGATCTCTGCGACATCCGGCGGATCGAGGCGGTGATGACGCGGTTCGGCGACCGGTTCCTGGAGCGCGTGTTCACGCCGGTTGAACGCGCGCGCGCCCTGCGGCGCACGGCGAGCCTGCACGCCCCGACGTTCGCCAAGCGGTTCGCGGCCAAGGAGGCCTGCGCGAAGGCGCTCGGCACCGGGTTCCGGATGGGCGTGTTCCACTCGGACATGGGCGTCGTGAACCTGCCGTCGGGACAGCCGACCATGGCGCTGACCGGAGGGGCGCGGACCCGCCTGCTCGCGCTGGCGCCGCCGGGGATGCAGCCCTTGGTGGCGTTGACGGTGACGGACGAGTATCCCTATGCGTTCGCGCAGGTGGTGATCTCGGCGCTGCCCTTGGCCGGGGTTCCTTGACAGGGCGGGGCGTCGTCGGCTTGATCCCGCCATTCCTGTGAACCGGATCACCTCTGCATAATGGCGAACCATAAACCGGGTGGCTTGATCGACAACGTCAAGACCATCCTCTACGCCGGCCTGATCGCGGTCGGCATTCGCACCGTCGCGTTCGAACCCTTCAACATCCCGTCCGGCTCGATGATCCCGACCTTGCTGATCGGCGATTACCTGTTCGTGTCCAAGTACAGCTACGGCTATTCCCGCTACTCGATCCCGTTCGCGCCCAACCTGTTCAGCGGGCGGATCTTCGGGGGGGTGCCGAGCCGCGGGGACGTCGCGGTGTTCAAGTGGCCCCGTGACAACCAGACCGACTACATCAAGCGCATCGTCGGCCTGCCCGGCGACCGCATCCAGATGAAGTCCGGCCAGCTCTACATCAACGGCACCCTCGTGCCGCGCCGGGAGGCTGGCAACTACATCGACGACGAGCAGGGGCCGCGCACCGTCGCCCGGCTCTATGTGGAGACGCTGCCCAACGGCCGGCAGCACGACATCCTCAAGATGTATGAGGAGGGCGGGCTGAACACCACGCCGGAGTTCAAGGTGCCCGACGGCCATGTGTTCGCCATGGGTGACAACCGGGACAACTCGTCGGACAGCCGGGTGATGGACAGCTCGGGCGTCGGCTTCGTGCCCGTGGAGAACCTGGTGGGACGGGCGGAGTTCATCTTCTTCTCGATCGACGGCCGGGCGCCGTGGTGGCAGGTTTGGGAGTGGCCGTTCGAGATCCGCTGGAACCGGCTGCTGCACGGCATCACTTGATCGACGCCCCCCACGAGGCTTCCGACCCCGCGGCAAAGTACCAGGCGGCCGAGGCCATCCTGGGCCATGTTTTCACCCGTCCCAACCTGCTGCACGAGGCGCTGACGCATCGTTCGGCCGCCCATGGCCGCCGCGGCCAGCATCGCCGGGGGGAGCGGCGCGGCGTCGGCTCGAACGAGCGGCTGGAGTTCATCGGCGACCGCGTGCTGGGCCTGGTCGTGGCGGACTGGCTGATCGAGCGGTTCCCCGACGAGCAGGAAGGCGAGCTGGGGCCGCGGCACGCGCACCTCGTGTCGCGCAAGGTGCTGGCGATGATTGCCGAGGCGGCCGGGCTGTCGGAGGCGCTGGCGGTCGCGCCGAACGAGGCGCGGGCCGGGGTGGGCCTGCTCGCCAACGTGCTGGCCGACGCGATGGAGGCGATGATCGGGGCCTTGTACCTCGACGCCGGGCTGCCGGCGGCGCAGCGGTTCGTGCGTCGGGCGTGGCAGCCGGCGATGGACTCGCTCGTGCTGCCGCCGAAGGACCCGAAGACCGCGCTGCAGGAATTGCTGATGGCGCGGCGGCTCGCGCTGCCCATCTACGAGGTGGTGGACCGCAGCGGCCCGTCGCACGCGCCGGAGTTCGTCATCAGCGTCTCGGCCTGCGACCAGACGGGCACAGGGCGTGCCGGCAGCAAACGGCTGGCGGAGCGCCTGGCGGCGGCCGACTTGCTTGAAAGATTGACATGACCGACCAGCCCGACCAACCCGCCTCGGATCAGAGCCTGGAGCCGCGCTGCGGCTTCGTCGCCATCGTGGGCGCGCCCAACGCGGGCAAGTCCACGCTGCTGAACCGGCTGACCGGCGCCAAGCTGTCCATCGTGACGCCGAAGGCGCAGACGACGCGGTTCCGCGTGCTCGGCATCCTGATGCGCGGGCCGAGCCAGATCCTGCTGGTCGACACGCCCGGCATCTTCCGGCCGCGCCGCAAGCTGGACCGCGCCATGGTCAAGGCGGCGTGGACGGGGGCGGAGGACGCCGACCTGACGCTGCTGCTGATCGACGCCAAGGCCGGCGCGACCGAAGGGGTGCTCGGCATCGCCCGGCAGATCGCCGAGCGCGGGCGCCGGGCGTGGATGGTGCTGAACAAGATCGACCTGATCGCGGCGCACACCCTGCTGCCGCTGACCGCCCAGCTGAGCGCGATCCTGCCGGCCGAGCAGACCTTCATGGTGAGCGCCGCAACCGGCGGCGGGCTGGACCGCCTGCTCGACGCCCTGGCCGCCGGGGTGCCGGCCGGGCCGCACCTCTACCCCGACGATGACCTCACGGACCTGCCGGACCGGCTGCTGGCGGCCGAGCTGGTGCGGGAGCAGATCTTCCTGCAGATCCAGGAGGAAATCCCCTACGGCACCACGGTCGAGACGGAGAACTGGCAGGAGAAGCCGGACGGCTCGGTGCGGGTGGAGGCGACGGTCTATGTCGGACGCGCCGGGCACAAGGCGATCCTGATCGGGGCCGGCGGCGCGCGCATCAAGGAGATCGGCGCCCGCGCCCGCAAGGAGCTGACCAGCCTGCTCGAACGCCCGGTGCACCTGTTCCTGAACGTGAAGGAGCGCGCTGGCTGGGACGAGGAGGGGGCGCGGCTGCGGGCCATCGGCCTCGACGACACGGCGTGACCTAGGCAGTGGAGTGGCAGGCGCCTGCCATCGTCCTGGCCGCGCGCCCGCACGGTGAGGGCGACGCGCTGGTCACGGTGCTGACGGAGGGTCATGGACGGCATCACGGCCTCGCCCGCGGCGGCAGCTCCCGGGCGCAGGCCTCGACCTGGCAGCCCGGCAACCTCGTGCAGGCGCGGTGGGTCGCCCGGCTCTCAGACCAGTTGGGAAGCATGACGGCGGAGCTGGTGCATCCCGGCGCGGCGCTGGCGATGGACGACGCGCTGTCGCTCGCCATGCTGTCCTCCGCCTGCGCCGTGGCGGAGGGCGCGCTGCCGGAGCGCGAGCCGCACCCGAAGGTGTTCGCCGGCTTGGTGCAGGCGATCGCCAGGCTGGCGCGAGGGGCGGAGTCGCTGGCCGATCTCGTGCGTTGGGAGGCCGTGCTGCTGGCGGAGTTGGGCTACGGGCTGGACCTTTCGGCGTGTGCCCTGTCCGGGGCGACGGCCGGGCTGGCCTGGGTGTCGCCGAAAACCGGCCGCGCGGTGTCGGACGAGGCGGCAGGCGAGTGGCGTCCGCGCCTGCTGCGTCTGCCGGGCTTCCTCGTGGGCGGGAACATGGCGGGCGCCGAGGACTGGCGCGACGGCCTCAGGCTGACGGGGCACTTCCTGATGCGGGATGCCTTCGGGCATCAGAACCGGCCGTTGCCGCCGGCGCGGCACATGCTCTACGACCGGGTGTCGGCCTTGGCGGCCCACGCATAGTTCTCTATATGTTCCAAAAAGGGGACTGAGATGCCTGATGACCTGACCGGGATGATCGCGGACACGCCGCTCGCGGACGCGCTGAGCGAGCGGTATCTGGCCTATGCGCTGAGCACGATCATGTCGCGCAGCCTGCCGGACGTGCGCGACGGCCTGAAGCCGGTGCATCGCCGGCTGGTGTATGCCATGCACCAGCTGAAGCTCGACCCGGCATCCGGATTCAAGAAATGCGCCCGGGTCGTGGGCGACGTGATCGGCAAGTACCATCCGCACGGCGACGCCTCGGTGTACGAGGCGCTGGTCCGGCTGGCGCAGGAGTTCGCGGCGCGCTACCCGCTGATCGAGGGGCAGGGCAACTTCGGCAACATCGACGGCGATAACGCCGCCGCGATGCGCTACACCGAGGCGCGGCTGACCGAGGTGGCGCAGACCCTGCTGTCCGGCATCGACGACGACGCCGTGGATTTCCGCGCGACCTATGACGGCACGGAAACCGAGCCGGTCGTGCTGCCGGGCGGGTTCCCGAACCTGCTGGCGAACGGCGCCGCGGGGATCGCGGTCGGCATGGCCACCAGCATCCCGCCGCACAACGCCGGCGAGGTGTGCACCGCGGCGATCCACCTGATCCAGCATCCCGAGGCGACGACGGCCGACCTGCTGGTCCATATGCCCGGCCCGGACTTCCCGACCGGCGGCACGCTGATCGAGGACCCGGCCGCCATCCTGCATGCCTACGAGACCGGGCGCGGCGGCTTCCGCATGCGCGCCAAGTGGGAGGTCGAGCGGGGCAAGCTCAGCGCCTGGCACGTCGTGGTCAGCGAGATCCCCTACCAGGTGCAGAAGGCCCGGCTGATCGAGCAGATCGCCGAGCTGCTGGAGGCCAAGAAGCTGCCGTTCCTCGGCGACGTGCGGGATGAGAGCACCGAGCAGGTCCGGCTGGTGCTGGAACCGAAGTCGCGCGGCGTGGAGCCGGAGGTGCTGATGGAGACCATGTTCCGCGCCACCGCGCTCGAAAGCCGGTTCCCGCTGAACATGAACGTGCTGACCGCCGACCGGACGCCGATGGTGCTGGGGCTGCGCGGGGTGCTGCAGGCGTGGCTCGACCATCGGCACGAGGTGCTGATCCGCCGCTCCCGCCATCGCCTGGCGGCCATCGAGCGCCGGCTGGAGGTGCTGGACGGCTACTTGGCCGTGTTCTTGAACCTTGACGAGGTGATCCGGATCATCCGCGAGGAGGACCATCCGAAGCCGGCGCTGGTGGCCCGTTTCACGCTGAGCGACCTGCAGGCGGAGGCAATCTTGAACATGCGGCTCCGCTCGCTGCGGCGGCTGGAGGAGATGGAGATCCGGCGCGAGCACAAGTCGCTGTCCAGGGAGCAGCGGGAGGTCGAAGGGCTGCTGAAGGACGCGGGCCGCCGGTGGCGGAAGATCGAGGGCGAGCTTGCGGCGATGCGGGACAAGTTCGGCGCGGGCGCGCTGGGGGCGCGGCGGACCGTGCTGGGCCAGGTGCCGCTGGCCGTCGAGGTGAACGCCGACACCCTGATCGAGCGGGAGCCGATCACCGTCGTGCTGTCGGACAAGGGCTGGATCCGGGCGGTGAAGGGCCACATGGCCGAGGGCGCGGA
>CAHJXG010000399.1 GCA_903644035.1 Rhodospirillales bacterium | reverse complement strand
GCTACCGGCCCCGGGCCGTGCCGGTGCATGACCGCATGGGACAGCCGATCACGCTGCTGTCGCAGACCGGGCCGCAGAAGCCCTTGGTGGACGACCGGTGCCGGGTCCTGGACGGGGAGGAGCGGCCGGTGCCCGGCCTGTTCGGGATCGGCCTCGGTGCCGGCTTCGTGCCGCGTGGCCGCCTGGGCGGGGAGGCGAGCTTCCGCGGCCAGGCGAACGGGCTCTGGCTGTGGCAGCACGATGTCGGCGCGCTGATCATCGACGCCGTCATGCGGCCGTTGTGCCCCGCCCTCTTGCCGCTGAACGAGATCCTGCTGCACCGGGCGCCCGCGAACGACCCCAAGCCCGCCAACAGCCTTGCCATTGCCGCCGAGGGGGCCTGACCATGCCGGTTCCCCTGGTCCGTCCCCGTCCGCCCCGGTTGAGCCAGGCTGTGGCGCGGCTCCGCACGATCGAGGACAGCGGCGTGTTCAGCAACTTCGGACCCGTCAACACCGAATTCGAGCATGACATGGTGGCCCGCATGTTCGCCGGCCAGGGCGCCTGCCTGACCGTGTGCAACGCCACCATCGGGCTGATGCTGGCGGTGCGGCAGGCGATTGGCGACCGCCCGACCCTGGGGCAGGCGCAGGGCGTTCCGGCGAGGCCACGCTACGCGCTGATGCCGTCCTTCACCTTTGCCGCCGCCGCCCAGGCCGCCCTGTGGTGCGGGCTGACGCCGTTGTTCTGCGACATCGATCCGACGACCTGGACGGCCTGTGCCGCCGACGAGGAGCGGCTGCTCGCCCGGCACGGGAGCGATATCGCCGTCGTCATGCCCTATGCCACCTTCGGCTATGACCTCGACCTCGCGCGCTATGCGGCGCTGACCCGGCGCACCGGGGTGCCGGTGGTGGTGGACGCGGCCGCCTCGCTCGGCACGAGGTCGGCCGACGGCCGCGGGTTCGGGGCCGGGTTCGGCGGCCTGATCGTGTATTCGATGCACGCGACCAAGTCGTTCTCCACCGGCGAGGGCGGCGTCGTCTACAGCGCTGACCTGGACGCGATCGCCAGGCTCCGGCAGATGAGCAACTTCGGGTTCGGCCAGCCGCGGACGGCGACGATGCCCGGCCTGAACGGCAAGCTCAGCGAGGTCGGCGCGCTGCTGGCGCATCTCCGCCTCGGCGAGTACGACGACGTCCTGTCGCACCGGACCGCCCTGATGCGCGGCTACCGCCAGGCCCTGCCGGAGCTGACCTACCAGCCGGAGCTGCCGGGGACGCAGGCGCACCAGTTCGCGCCGGGGCTGCTGCCCCCTGCGCTGGCGCGCTGCCGCGGCGAGATCACGGCGGCGCTGGCTCGGCAGGGCATCGGTTCCGCCACCTATTTCAGCCCGCATCTGATGCAGCAGGACTACTTCGCCGAGCACGGGGTCGGGCACGGGCTGCCGGTGACGGACGACGTGGCCAGCCGCATCGTCAGCCTGCCGCTGTTCGACGGCATGACCCGGTTGGACCTGATCGACGTGACCACCACGGTGCGGCGGGAGCTGAGGCGGGCGATGCGAGGGGGCCGCCGTGCATCCCGCGGGATCAGCCCGCCCGTGCTGCCGGCCCTGGTCCAGGGCGCCGCGCATGACCGGTTGCCCGTGCAGCCCTGACGGAGCAGGCCCCGGAATGCGCTACGCCGTCGTGTTCAAGACCTATGCGTGGGATGCGTTCGTGCATCGCCAGGCCTCCCGCTGCGAGGCCGCGGCGGGTCCGGGCGACTTCTTTGTCTCCATCGACGAGACCGGCGGCCCCGTCGGCCCGGTCCCGTTCGACCGCGTCGTCCGCACCCGCAACGCCGAGATCATCGCCCTGGGGTTCGCCGACCGGTTCGAGAAGGGGTCGCTGCTCTGGTGGAACCCGGATTACGTGCACTACCAGTTCCAGGAACGGCATCCCGAGTACGACTACTACGTGTTCGTCGAGTACGACGTCGTGGTCCGGATGGGCATCGAGCGCCTGGTCGGGGAGATGGCGGCCCGGCAGGCGGACCTGATCGACCTTCCCGCCCGCACGCCGAAGCAGGACTGGTTCTGGACCATCTACCATCGGCAGACCTATGGGTTCGAGGAACTGCAGGGCTCGTTGATCTGCCTGACGGCGTTCTCCCGCCGTGCGCTCCAGATGCTGGCCGGGCGGCGCCGGGCGATGGCGGGGGACGGCGCCGTCCGCTTCTGGCCGATGGCGGAGGTGTTCATCCCGACCGAGATCGCCCGGGCCGGCTACCGCTCCCTGTCCCTGGCCGAGTTCGGCCCGGTGGATCAGTATCAGTGGTTCCCGCCGGTTCTGGAGGACGACCTGGCAGGGGCGGGCGGGGACGCGGTCCTGCATCCCGTGCTTGACCGGGACCGCTACGTGGCGGCGATGCTGAGATCGACCGCCCGGTTCCGCAGCTTCCTCTATCCCCGGAGCAGGATGTGGCGGTCGCTCGCGCGGTTTCCCAGGCAGGACTACCTGCCGATGCTGTACGGGGCAGCTTATCGCCGGCTGCGCACGAGCCTCAAGGAGAAGCTGCAGCGCCGGCGGCTGCAGCGCATGTTCGCTCCCGTTGCCGGCGAACCCTCGGCGGCATCGGACGCCGCATCTGCCGAGGGCAGGGATCATGGAGTCAGGGAAGCTCCGCCCGGGCGGCGCGGCTGGCCATCGGGGGGAGAAGCCGCAGCCGGGTGCGCGCCTCCTCGTCGCCCAGGCTGAGGCCGCGGCGATACCAGAACGCCGCCAGCGCCGGGTCGGGACTGAGGCCGACAACACCGATGCCGGCCAGGACCGTGGGGTCAAACGTCTTTCCCATCGCCGTCGCGGCATGGGCGGAGCCAGCAGCGGCGGCACGATCATACAGCAGGCGTGCGGCCGAGACGTCGCCGTGCTGGAACAAGGCATTGCCGCGGCGAACCATCGTTTCGGCCAGTGCGGCGTAAGCCGGATCCGGCGGCCGGCCTGACGAAGACAGGGCTGCGAAGGGGGCCAGCTTGAAGGCTGCGTCGTCACGCGAAGCGGCCGGCGCGGTCACCGCGGAAGTCGGGACGACGCCCTGCCCATCGTCCAGCGTCGAGAGGGCCGCCTCGCCGTGCCGCGCAACGGCCTGATCCCCCGGCCTGCGCGCTGCCAGCCGGGTCTCGGCGTCGGCAGCGTTCATGGGCTGCTTGCTCATCCCTGCGCCAGCAGCCTGCGCGTCCCCGGCGCGTCCCACCTGGGCGTTCGTGTCCGCCAGCTCCCGCCTTTGGGGAACCATGGTCGCGCCGCCCTCTGCGACAGCGTTGGACAGCGCGATGCTGGTCAGGGCCGCGCCGGCGACCGTGCCGGCGATCTCGGGTCGAAGCCTTTCCAACCGGCTCTGAAGCTCTGCGATGGCTTGGTCATTCTCGATGAGGCTGCGCCGCAGGTCGGCGGCGACTAAGCCGGACGTATCGTCCGCAACGGAGGGCGTCCGGCCGGCGGCAGCTGGCGGCTCCAAGCGGGCCACGGCCTGAGTGATCGAGGGCGCTGCGGCCTGAGCCGCCTTTTCCGGCGGGCCCAGGTATTGCAGGAACAGGGCGCCCCCGCCGCCCGTCGAGAGCGCAAGCCCCCAGAACGCGGCGAGCAGCCGCGCGCCGCCAGGGCGCCGGGCCGGCTGCTGCCATCCTTGGGGCGCGCGTGACA
>CAHJXG010000398.1 GCA_903644035.1 Rhodospirillales bacterium | reverse complement strand
CCACCCGCCACCAGGCCATGATCGCGTCGCGGGCGGCCCGGAGCGCGTCGGCCGACGGCAGGCGGTCGCGCTTGCTCCGCTGGTTCACCCGCCGGTCGGCCGGCAGCAGGTTCCAGAGGTCCCCACAAGGCCATGCGGACCAGGGCAAGCAATGGTCCACGTCCAGGCGCTCGGCCGTCAGCCGCTTGCCGCTCCATACGCAATGGATGGCGTGTCCCTCCTCCAGCAGGCTCAGCGCCCGGGCACGCGGCAGGGCGACGTCGCGGTCCGGGTCAGACCAGGTCATCGCCGCGGCGATGGTGCTGGCCTCAAGCCGCCGTCCCTGGGCCGCCGCGTAGCCCTGCGTGAGCCTGGCCCACTCGCCGATCAGCGCCGGCTCGACCCAGGCGGCGAAGCGCTGCATGGCCGTCCAAAGGTGCCGCGGCACCCGCATCGTGCCAAAGGCGGCCAGTGCGGGGCCGTCGAGGACCAAGGTGCCACCAGGGGGCCTTGCCCGCGTCCGGCTTGCCTCCAGGATGCGCCCGCCCGCCGGGTAGGTCAGGAAGTTCGCCGGCATGCGGCACACGTGGTCGGTGGCCTCGCGCAGGGCCGCATGCACCGCCCTGGCGGCAGCACCGCTGAACACCGCGCCGACGCGGAGGTCGCGCTGCGATGCCACCCCTGCGGCCATGGCCTGCCATCCCGGCCCCGCGAAGCCGAGGCCTTAGGCGCCGCGCCGGTTGCCCGGCGCCTGGGGCAGGTCGACGGCCGCGAGCGGCAAGTAGAGCCGGAGCCAGTAGAGCGCGACCAATCCCAAGGGCAGGCGGACGTGGTTGTCGGGTAGTTTCACCGTCATACGGTCAATCGTATGTTCGCCGCCGTTTCGAGTTGATCAGGTCCACATTGGGGACTGGATACCCGGCCTCCTTGAACACCCGCGCGATCAGCCGCCGCAATCCTCCCTCCGGTTCCGCCGCTTCGGCTAGCGTCTTCGCAAACGGCTTGGATGCCTTGAACGACATCATCAGCGACGGCTCGGCCTTGGGTAGCGGTGACGTAGTCGGGATCAGACTGACGCCAATCGATCCAATGGCCGAGGCAATCTCAGCGCTGGACGGCCTCTCCTCGATCTTCTTGGGCTTGAACGCACTCATGCTGCTACTCTCCTCCGCTTTGCTGGAACTGCGCCGAGCGCCCTCATCTCGGCAATCAGTTCCTTGGCCTGGTTTCCTACTCTGCCCGTCACTGGCACTCGTCCGGACAGCGTCATCTTGCCGAACTCGGACAGGTCGCTCAGGTGTTGCTTCATCACCGGCATGTCGGATAGGTCCGCGTCGACGGCTCGCTCGACCAAGCCGCGCTGGTTCCACCGTGTCCACACGATGCGGAACGGGATCTGCCGCCGGCTGGCCTTGCCGAACGCCTGCACCTGTCTCGCCGTCCGCATGGCCTCTACCGCGCTCGCCCGGTCGGGCATGACCGGCACTAGTACCAAGTCGGCAGTTCCTGCGGCGAACGCCGCGGTGGTGTTCCCGAATCCGGCTGTGTCAATCAAGATGACATCGTGAGACGTC
Organism: Rhodospirillales bacterium; assembly: GCA_903644035.1. GTDB lineage: Bacteria > Pseudomonadota > Alphaproteobacteria > Acetobacterales > Acetobacteraceae > CAHJXG01. Next base: position 14,886 of record CAHJXG010000398.1, on the reverse strand, counting down.
GCCAGCCCTTGCGCGAGGTCGACAATCTCTTCATGCCGGATCTCGCAACTGCAGTCGATTGGCGGGCCTTCGTAGAGGCTATGCCATTGCGAGTAGGAAGCGTTGGGGTCGGCGTCGATGACGGCCACGCGATAGCCAAGCGCGGCGAGGTTGCCAGACAGGGTAGTGGTGATGACCGACTTGCCCACGCCGCCCTTGCTTGAAGCCACTGTGACGATACGACCCATGTAACCCTCTTACGGTATGACGATCGGACCTTAGAATTGTACGACATAGTTACGGGAAGACGATACGGCAAGCAGGACGGTAGGTAGGTAGATAGGTACAGTAGTCAGATAGAGCTACAGTCCGACAAAAACATCATAGGGTAATCGGACCGTACGACGATACGCATATAATCTGTCGGGAAAGGCGCGTAATCTTCTTCCACCGATTCGCTATAAAGAGCCCCAATTATGACCCGCAGCGAACGCCAGCTCGAATTTTTAATGCAGCGTTCGCTGACATCCCGATCCGCGATCAGCGTGACACCATGGAGAGGCCGTTCTTCAGCCTGGCTAAGAAGCCGCGCAAGACTATGATCAATTACGAGGTGGGTGGGACCATCGTGACAGTGTGTTGCATGGACCTGGAGAGCGGATGCGGCAACCCCAACCCCGTTTGAGGTCAGGCGGTGCGGACGTAGTTCGGGCGTCCAAGCTCCACCATGCGGTTGAGCGCGTGGACGGCGATGCCCACTTCGGTCGCGCGGTGCTCGTCCGTGCGCGAGCGCAGCCCGTCGCCGATCACCTGCTTGAACCGGCCGATCGCCGCTTCGGCTCGTGCCCGCGTCGTGTAGCCGGACACCTTTTGCCAGGCCATGCGCCCGTGCCCGGCGGTATGTTTCAGATGGCCGTCGCGCTGCGTGGGCGCCGTCTCGGCCGTCTCGCTCGGCACGGCAGTCGCACGCGGCGGGACGATGACCGCCGCTTCTGGATGGCGCTCGGCAACTCTGGCGTAGACGCGATCCTGGTCATATCCACCATCGCCGGTGAACGAGGCCACCACGCTCGTGATCTGATCCAGTAAGGAGCCGACCTCGGCGCCGTCGTTGACCTGCTTGGCCATGAGCGAGGCGGTGGCGATCTGGCCGCTGCCGGCATCCAAGCCGATGTGCAGCTTCCTCCAGGACCGGCGGACCTTGGTGCCGTGCTTCTCCAGCAGCCACTCGCCCGCGACGCATAAGCGCAGGCCCGTGCTGTCCACCAGCAGATGCAAGGCTTCGCCATCCCGGTGCGGTCGCGGGTGCGGCACCTCGAGCGTCTTGGCCCGGCGGCTCAAGGTGGAGTGGTCCGGCACGCGCAGCGCCAGCCCGAGCAGGCCGATGATGGAGCCGATCAGGCCCTCGGTTTGGCGCAACGCCAGGCGGAACACTGCGTGCAAGGTGAGCGCCGTCAGGATGGCGAGCGGCGAATACCAGGGCTGCCCGCCTGGGCTGGCGCGCAGCGCCGCGCACCAGCCCGCGATCGCCTCTTCCGTGAACCAGACCGTGAGGCTCCCGCGCTGGCGCAGGGCCGCATCGTAAGCGGCCGAGTTGGTGACCTTGTGTTTCTGTCGTGGGATGTGGCAGCGGCGGTCGTGGTTCAGCTTGAAGGGCAATGGCACGTCCAAAGTTCTGCGGAAGAACAAACGTCCTACCCCGACCCGCCCGGCAGAGCCAGCGGCCGCCTCCATGTAACATGCTCCATCCAGGGGCCTTTCGTTTGTTTGGGCAGATTATTGCTGCAGAGCCTTACTCGCGTGTTTCTCTGTAATGGCCACTGACCTGATCACGCCCTCTGCCTCTTGCCGAGCGTTGAGGCGCGACTCGGGCGATGGACCCCCAGCGAACTTATCCACACATCCGACGGAGGTTAACCGATGATCAGCCCGAGAGGCCAATTTATCCATAGGCGCGGGAAGTTATCCCCGGGGGTTAGGCGATGAAAAACGGGGGTTAGGCGAGAGACTCGGGGTTATCCCCGGGGGTTAGGCGATGGAGAACTACTAATAAGAATCTACTATCTTCAAATAGTTTGCTCGGTTAACCCCCGGTCGATTTGAGCTTGACGAACGGGTCTGTGAGTAATCATCGTTCCGGACAGTTGTGGTGATAGGGGCGATGAAGGAAGGGGCTAACAGCGGAAGGGTCCACCAGCTCGTGCTCGTCCATGGCAGGAAACGTGCCCGGGAGATGGTCCCCGAGAAGCAGCGGTCGCTGATCGACATCGCAGCCGGCGTGCTCGAGGACGAAAAGCAGACCATCGGAATCAGCTACACCGGGTTCTGCCTCACGTCGCTCCCCCACAAGCGTCTCCCAGACGACCAAGCATGGACCAAGACCGGTCACCGGGTGACGCTGATGGTCGAGCCCGGCCGGATGATGGTCCGCAAGAAGACTCAGCTCTACGGCGTCCCCTACGGCGCCCGCGCGCGGATGATCCTGCTATTCCTCCAGGGCCAGGCGATCCGCACTGGCAACCGTGAGATCGAACTCGGGCGGTCGCTGTCGGCCTGGATGTCGAGGATGGGGATCGTATGGGGCGGGGAAACCGCGCGTGCCATCCGCGACCAGGCCGCCCGCATTTCGGCATGCAGCCTCAAGTTCTTTTGGGAAGGGGACGACGCCGACGGCTGGTCCGCCGGTAGGATCGTGAACTCCGGCCTGCGGTTCAATGATATCGCCGCAGACGGCATGCAGGGCACCCTGTGGGAGGACCGGGTCGTGCTCGATGAGGTCTTCTTCAGGGCGCTCCAGGACCACCCCGTACCTTTGCAGGAAGCGGCGATTAGGGAGTTGCGCGACCGCTCCATGTCGCTCGACATCTACGTCTGGCTTGCATGGCGCTTGCAGCACTTATCGAAGAACACGCCGATTTCCTGGTCCGCGGTCCACCAACAGTTCGGCTCCGGCTACGCCCGGATGTTCCACTTCAAGCCGGGATTCAACGAGTCCTTGGCAGCCGCGCTGGCTGCCTACCCCGACGCCCGGGTGGACGTGGACGAGGGGGGCATCGTCCTTCACCCGTCGCGGCCGCCCGTGTCGCCAAGGATTCCCCGCGGCCTTCTGGCCATCGGTTAACCCCCATTCCCGAGTCCTTCCGATCGGCTAACCCCCACCCCGGCCATGCCGTCCCCGAACGGCGGGAGGGCTAGGGATGGCGATCAAGGGCCTGGGCATCGACGAGTTCAAGGAAATCCTAAAGGAGAACCTGACGCCCGCTAAGGCGATCTCCAGCCCCGAGCACCTGAAGGGGCGCCAGAAGGTCCTCACGCAGATTGACCGCTCCTTCAACTCCCAGGGCAAGCATATCTTCATCTACGGAGACCGGGGGGTCGGCAAGACGTCGCTGGCGCAGACGGCGGCATTCCTCCAGCAGTCGGCCGACAGCAGCCCGATCCTGGTTACCTGCGGCGGGGCGCCCTTCCTCTCGACAGTGCGCGACGCCGTGCGCAGCGCGCTGCCCGCGGGGAACGCGACGTCGCAGAAGAAGGTGGAGCACAAGCTCAAGGCGGGCGTCGGCGGATTCGGCTACGACTTCACGCGGACGCTGACGAGCGGGGTGGTACCGCCGGTGGAGAGCATCAACGACGCCATCCACCTGCTGAAATTCGTGGGGGAATGCCACTCGAAGGAGCCGGTGATCATCTTCGACGAGTTCGACCAGCTGGCGGACGACGCGCAGAAGAAGGCGTGCGCGGAGGTCATCAAGCAGGTGTCCGACCAGGCGGTGAAGGTCCGCTTCATACTGTGCGGGATCGGGACAAGCCTCGAGGACCTAATCGGCGTGCACCTGTCGACGGGACGCTACCTGTCCCCGGTGCCACTGGAGCGCCTGACCCAGGACGCGCGGTGGGAGATCATCAAGGCCGCCGCGAAGGCGGTGGGCGTCACCGTGGCGACCAACTTCCTGATGCGGATCGGCCAGATCTCGGACGGCTTCCCGTCCTACGTGCACCTCATGGGCGAGCAGCTCCTCTGGACCATGTTCGACGACGACGAGGTGACCGGCCACTGCCAGCAGAGGCACTTCGCCCAAGGGGTCGGCCTGGCGGTGAAAGAAGCCGAGACGACCCTGAAGATCATCTACGAGAAAGCGACCCAGAAGCACTCAGACACCTACCAGGAGGTCCTATGGGCGCTTGCCGACAAGCACAGCCTCCGGCGGCAGACCACGGAGGTCTACGAGAAGTCCTACCTTCCGATCATGGCCGAACGGCACGGCCGCAAGACGCTGTCCAAGCGCGTGTTCTCGGACCGTCTCAACAAGCTGAAGACCGCCGGGCACGGCGAGATCGTCGTCCCCAAGGGAGCAGGGTGGTACGAATTCAAGGAAAATATAGTACGGGGCTACGTTCGGCTCCGCGCCGAGAACGACGGCGTGCATCTCGGGGCTGAGGGGTACGCCTAACAGCAGCGGTCAGCGGGCTGTCCAGCAGCTGACGTTGCCTCACTGACCTAATCCAGCTTGGAATTCACTCTGGCCCAATGCGAGGACCAGAGCATGAAACGCAGGCGCTTTTCCGAAGAGCAGATCATCGGCATTCTGAAAGAGCATGAGGCTGGCGTCCCCGTCTCGGATTTGGGGTTCCGGTAGATGCCGTAATGGGCCGGCACCGGGGACCGATTGCTGACCTCCGGCGCGGGTCTGTTCAGAGTGGTGGCGTGACGTGCGGACCCGGGCGGTTCGGGTCCGGCCATCAGAAGGACGGCCATGGAACACCATGTTGGGATTGACGTGTCGCTGGAGCTGAGCAGCCTGTGCGTGCTGGACGCGACGGACAAGGTCATCCGGGAGGCGAAGGTCGCAAGCGAGCCCGAGGCGCTGGTCAAGTTCCTGCGCAGGCTTGATCTGACCATCGTGCGGGTCGGCCTGAAAGCTGGTCCCCTGTCGCAGTGGCTCTATGACGGACTGTACGAGGCGGGGTTCGAGGCCGTGCTGCTGGAGACGCGGCACGCCAAAGCGGCACTGTCGGCTATGGCGGTCAAGACTGACCGGCGGGACGCACGCGGGATTGGCCAGCTGCTGCGCATGGGGTGGTATCGGCCAGTGCATCGCAAGTCGGTGTCCTCCCAGGAGATCCGGGCCCTGCTCGGCGCGCGCAAGCAGCTGCAGATCAAGGTCATCGACCTGGAGCAGACCGTGCGCGGGCTGCTGCGCGGCTTCGGGCTGAAGGTCGGCGACGTGAGCCGCGGCAAGCTGCCGGCGCGCATACGGGAGCTGGCTGCCGGGCACGCGATGCTGGAGAAGATCGTCGAGCCGTTGCTGGCGGCGCGCGAGGCGATGTGGCGCGAGTTCGCCAAGCTGCATCGCGAGGTGCTGATGATCGTCAAAGAGGACCAGGTCTGCCGGCGGTTGATGATCGTGCCGGGCGTGGGCGCGCTGATGTCGCTGACCTACCGTGCGGGGGTGGACGACCCCGGGCGGTTCATGAAGTCCAAGTCGGTCGGCGCCTTCTTTGGCCTGACGCCCAAGCGCTACCAGTCTGGCGAAACCGACGTGACCGGCAGGATCACGCGGGTCGGCGACGCCGGCGTGCGCACGGCGCTGCACGACGCGGCCAACGCGCTGCTGACGCGGGCGCACCGGTTCAGCACGCTAAAGCGCTGGGCGTTGGACATTGCAAAGCGGCGGGGCATGCGGAGGGCGAAGGTGGCGCTGGCGCGCAAGCTGGCCACCGTGCTCCACAGGATCTGGGCAGACGGGACGGAGTTCGTCTGGGGCAAGGACCCGGCGGCTGCGGACGAGACCGTCGCAGCGGCCGCGGCGTAGGCGCAAGGAGGCACGCAGTTCGGGGCAGGGCCAGGCGGCCCAGCTCCCACGAAGTCCCTTCGCCGGGACGCGGAGACGGTAAGGCAGGTTCCGTTGCAGTGGCCGGGAGCGATCCCGTATCACGCTGGGTAGATTGCTCCGCCGGCTCCCTCATGAAGCATCATGTGGCGGCCTTGCGCCGACCACGGGCAGAAGCACGAAACCGGCGACTGGATACACTCTGAGCTTGACGACAAGAGGCCCATTACAGAAGTAACAGACACTGTTGGCGAAGTCGGGCTGCGGTCGAAGCCGGGCCTGGTGCGTTTGGAGGTGGCCAGACTAGAGGCCGCCTGTATGTCGCTTCGCCCGCAATCCATCGTCCCGTCCGTCCCTGACGACACTGCCCGCATCGCCCAGGCGGCGTTCCGGCGCGGCAACCCCTACATGCTTCTGCGCGATCGGCTCGGCGCGATGTTCGACGATGCCGGCTTTGCCGACCTCTACCCCGCACTTGGCCAGCCCTCCTACGCGCCGTGGCGCCTCGCGCTGGTCACGCTCATGCAGTTCCGCGAGGGGCTGAGCGACCGCCAGGCAGCCGACGCCGTGCGCGGCCGGATCGACTGGAAGTATCTGCTCTCGCTCAACCTAGCCGACGCCGGCTTCGACCACAGCGTGCTGTGCGAGTTCCGCGCCCGCCTGCTCCAGCACGACGCGGGCGGGCGGCTGCTGGAACGCTTGCTGGACACGGCACGCGAGGGTGGGCTGCTCAAGGCACACAGGCGCCAGCGCACCGACAGCACGCACGTGCTCGGCGCCACACGCACGCTGAACCGGCTGGAGCTGGTGGGCGAGACGCTGCGGGCGGCGCTGAACGCCATCGCCGTCGCCGCGCCGGACTGGCTAGCCCGCATGACACCCCCAGACTGGCACGAGCGCTACGACCGCCGGGTGGAGAACATCCGCCTGCCCGAGGCTGCCGCCAAGCGCGAGGCCTACGCCGCTCAGGTCGGTGCAGACGGCTTCCTGCTCCTGGACGCGCTCGACGGACCCGGCACGCCCGCGGAGCTGCCGGAGCTGCCCGCGGTCGCCGTGCTACGGCGCGTATGGGCACGGCACTTTGAACGGACCAGGCCCGATGCCGGCGGCAAGGGAGGCGACAGCACCCCGGGCGTCCAGCTCCGCGACTTGCGGGCGAGCGACCCGGACGAGCGCGTGGAGTCACCCTACGATCCCGACGCTCGGTTCCGCAGCCGCAGCGGCCGGAGCTGGACCGGCTACATGGTCCATCTCACCGAAACCTGCGACGCGGACGCGCCGCGGCTGGTCGTGCACGCCGACACGACCGACGCCAGCGTGCACGAGGACATGCGGGTCGCACCGATCCACACGGCGCTGGCTGCCAAGGACCTGGCTCCAGCCCAGCACCTTGCCGATGCAGCTTACATGGGCGCTGACCTGCTTCTCAAGGCACGCGCGCGGCACGGCATCGACTTGATCGGCCCGCAGCATCGCGACATGAGCTGGCAAGGCGCGGTCAGCGAGGCTTTCAGCATCGCCGACTTCGCGGTGGACTGGGACAGGCAGGTGGCGCGCTATCCCGAAGGCAAGGAGAGCGTCGCCTGGGCGAGCTACAGCAACAGCCAGCGGCCGCACAGGTGCGCCCTGGTGCAGGTGCGCTTCCATCCGAACGACTGCCGAGCCTGCCCGTCGCGGGCGCGCTGCACGCGCTCAGCGCCCACCCGGGGCCGCAATCTGACGCTCTATCCCCGGCGCGAGCACGAGGTGCTCATGACGGCGCGAGCACGGGAACGCACGGACGAGTACCGCACCCTCTACGCCCAACGACAAGGCATCGAGGGCACGATATCGCAGGGCGTGCGCGCGTTCGGGCTGCGCCAGGCGCGCTACCGCGGCCTGGCCAGAACGGCGTTACAGCATGTCGCGACCGCCGCGGCCCTCAACCTCGACCGGATGACGGCGTGGCTCGCCAAACGCCCGCTCGCACCCACCCGCACCTCACGCTTCGCCGCAATGGCAATGTGACAGGCGACTTCGCCAACAGTGTCGGCTCGATTCGTAAAAAGTCTCGGTGTATCCTGAAGAGCAGACGCACTACGAGCGTCCAAGCTCCACCATGCGGCTGAGCGCGCGGACGGCAATGTTCGCCTTGGTCGCGCGCCGCGGCTCCGGCGCCACCGCAGGCCATTCCCGATCACCTGCTTGATCCGGCCCATGGCCGCTTCAGCTCGCGCCTGCGTCGTGTAGCCGAATGCCTTCTGCCAGGTTACGCGGCCGTGCTCGGCAATGTGCCCAGGTGGCGGTCGCGCTGTCCGGGCGCGGTCGCGGCCGTGTCGCTCGGCACCACCGTGGCGCGCGGCGGAGTTCGGCTTGTGATGCACTGTGAATTCTATATCAGAATTTCGCTAGACGGGCAGTAATTTCGGCTACATCTTAGACGCAGGCCGTCTCGGAAGGAACTCCGGCAGATCCCATTAGGGAGACTAAATGCTGTTGCGTGTGACGACATCTGGGATGATCCGGATAAACGGGGCAGCAATGGTTCTGCTGGTCGCCGCCATCATCTTCCTAGGGCTGGCAGGCTGTTCCACCATCAATTCGCTGACATCGTCCTCGACGATAACCATCCCTCCTGCGACCGACGATGCTTGCTCTGACGCAAGGCAACGCTTCTACGCCGACAGCCAGAATGCGGTGTCGGCCGAGAACAACCGCAGAGCCCTTGATGAAGGGGCAGGCTTCCTCAAGACGCCCGGGGGCAAGATCGTGGCAGATCTGGTGAGGTCCCGGGTGCCGGGCGGGTCGGCTGTGACCAGTAGGCTCGGTCCGCTGCTCGATAGCCTCGCCAAGAACGCGAAAGAGGACACAACTCTGATTCGCCAGTTCAGCACAAGCTTCAGTGCATTGACGGCGTGCCGCCGCAATCAGATTGCTGCGCTGCGGCGCGATGTCGGTGCCCACCGGATAGGCCGTGCGGAGGCGCGCGAGCGGGCCGCCTCGATCAAGCAGCTTGCGGTCATCGATGCCGGAGTTGCACGCGATGTCAACGCGCGCCTGAGCGCACGCAACCAGCAGTTCCAGGTCGCGATCAATGATCTCGATACGGGGCTGCCGGCCGAACAACGCCAAACGGCTGCGCAGAGCCAGCAAGTCCAACAGATCCACCAAACCGTGCAGACCAACCAGCGCGCGTTGACGACTCAGGCCGCTACGGTTGAGGCGTCCGTCAACGACTCAGGGTTCGACATCTCGCAGCTTTGGCTGCCTGCCCTGCCTCAGGTGCGGCAAGTGTGATCTCGCCGGGCCGCCCCGGTCCGCTCGTCCGACGCAGGCAGGCCATCGCCGGCGCGGCGGTTGGGATGCTGCTGCCGGGTGTGCGCGCTAGCTTGGCGCAGGCGGGGCGGGCGCAGCCGTCGCGGGTGCCACTGCTCCTGCCAGATACAACGGGGCATCTCGGAGCGGTTCGGGCCGTGGCCGTGACGGCAGACGGGGCGATGATCGCGACCGGGAGCGTGGATCGGTCCGTGCGGCTGTGGAATGGCGAAACGCGCCGGCTGCTGCGCGCTTGGCGCCCGCCCCTTGGCGATGGCGAAGTCGGCGTCATCGACGCGCTTGGCTTCTCGGCCGATGGCAAGTGGCTGTTTGTGAGCGCAGTTGATTGGGTGACGCCGAAGGGGATCGTTTACGTCGTCGATGCCGAGACGGGGCTGATCCGCCGCGTCATCGCCAGCGGCACTGCCAGAACGAATCGCTACCCGCGTGTGGCGGCCTCGGCCAACGGCAGCGATCTCGTGCTGGCGAGTGAGCACCAGGGCACCGTGGTGATGCGGATCGGCGCAGACCTTGCGACAAGCGTGGTGTTCAACGACCGCCTCAACCGCTACGATCCGACGGTTGCGGTCGCAGTCTCCGGCGACGGGGCCACCATCGGCTCAGTGTCACAGAAAGGCGAGTTGCGGCTGTTCGCAACGGGCGCCCGGACGGTTGAACAACCGCCGCCGCTGCGCCGGCCGTTGCCGGGGGAGCCGATCTCGCTGTGCTTTTCCGCCGATGGCCGCCGGATTGCCGTTGGCTTCGCGAACCAGCGCGGCGTGGCGGTGATCGACCGGCAGGGCAGCCAGATTTCGATGCTGGAACCGCCGGCCGCGCTCGGGCCTGGCAACGTCGGGGTGGTTGCCTGGGCGTTCGGCGATGACGGCGCGGAATGGCTGTTCGGCGGCGGCACCATTCAGCAGCCCGGCGGCGGCAACCTCGTCTTTGCCTGGCGCGATGGGCGGCCCGGCGCGCCGTTGTCCATCGAGGTGGCGCAAGACAGCCTGGCGGACATGGCGGCGCATCCCAGGCGCGGCGTGGTGTTCGGCAGCTCCGACGGCGGATGGGGACGGGTGACGACGGTGCGCGGTGGCCGTCGGCTTGATGTCGTCCTGACCCCGTCCGAGCGGCTCGATTTCCGCGAGGTTACGCGCCGCCGCTGGAGCATCGACCGGTCCGGCGCCGTCATCGAGTTCCAGGGTCTGCAGCGAGGCCAGCCGCCCCTCCGCTTCGATCTCACCACGTTGCGACTAGACGAGTTCGGGGCGCGGGTTCCCAGGCCGGACCTACGGCAAGCGCGTGCCGCAAGCGCCGAGCGAATTCCGGCCGATGTGTTGCGCCGGGGCGAGCATGTGCGGTCGAGCGATGACAGCCCGCGGCTGGACCGCGTTCTGGTCGGCACCGACGAGGCGATCCTGCTGTTCGACACGGCCGGGCAAGAGATCGGGCGTCGGCCCGTCGCCACGCCGGCATGGGCAAGCCTGATTTCCGGTGACGGCCGGGTCGCAGTCGCGGCGCATGGCGACGGAACCATCCGCTGGTACGGTCTTTCGCCCGACGCGCCGCTGCACGAGCTGGGCGGCCTGTTCGTGCACCTGGACCGGCGCCGGTGGGTGGTTTGGCGCAACGACGGCCATTTCGCCTACAGTGAGTTGGGCGGTGAAACGCTGGTCGGCCTGCATGAGAACGGGCGTTACGACGCAACGGACCCCACGGCGTTGACCAGCCGCTGGAGTTCGATCGACCAGCAGTACCGGACGCTGTACGACCCTGAAGGCCTCAGCGCCTTGCTGCGGGCTGGGCCGCATTGGCGCGACGCCCGCGAACCTTCAACCGTCTCGCTGACGGCGGACCCCGCTCCGTTCCCGAACCTGCGGGTTGTGCAGGTTTGCGCCGCCGCCGACGTGTCCGGGCCGAAGCGCCGCACCCGGGCAGCCGAGCTGCTGGCAGCGATACCGGAAACCGGCCCACTGCCGGGCGGCGAATGCCAAGCCGCGTCCACCATGTCCGGCACTGGAGGGTCCATGCAGATGCCGGGTGCAGCCACGGCCGTTCGGGTCCGCCTCGACCTTGGCGCCGCCCGGGACCCCGTGGTGCTGGATGCGTTCGTCAACGGGATCAACGTTGGCCGTTCGTTGCACCCGCCGGGTTCAACCGTGGAGAAGCTGGTTCCGCTGCCGCCGCGGGACGCGAAGATCGAGTTCCGCGCGTATGGCCCGACGGGCGCCTTTACCCGGACTTCGCCGTTGGTCGTGACCCGCAGGGAGCAAGCCCCCGCCGCGGCGGGGGCGAAATCGACCTTGCATGTGCTTGCGATCGGGATTGACCGTTATGCCGGCACCGTTCCCGCCCTCCGCTATGCCGTGTCCGATGCGATGACGCTCACCCGCACGTTGGAGCGCGTCGCTCCGGATGCTTATTCCAGCATGGCGCCGCCGATCCTGCTGCCCAACGAGGACGCGACGTTGGAAGCGGCGCAGAACGCGATGCTCGCCCTTGCGGAGCGGGCGGGGCCAGATGATGCGGTCGTTATCTACCTGGCCGGCCATGGCGTGTCCACGGAGGGCGAATACGCCTTCGTCACCGCCAACGTGCGCGACGCCTCGGCCCGGGAAGGCTGCCTGCGCGCCGAGGCGCTTGTCGGCCTGCTGTCGAACATACGGGCGTCTCGCAGCCTGTTGATGCTCGACACCTGCTTCGCCAACGCGCTCGACCTCCAGCTCGGCGGCCGGCTGGGGCACGACAGCGGCCGCTATGTCCTGGCGGCGTCCGGCTATGACCAGCAGGCTCTCGACGGCTACGACGAGGTCAACGGGGTGTTCGGCCATGCCCTGAAGGAAGCCCTGACGGAGTTGGTGCCGGCGAGCAACGGCGTGCTCGACGCCCTTGAACTGTGCCGCTACGTGCGGGACCGCGTGGAAGGGCTTGCCCGGGAGCGGGGACACGGACAACGGGCGCATTTCCAGGCTGCCGGCGATCTCCTGCCGTTTCCGCTCGCGCAATCCCGGTGAGCGCGCAGCGGCCCAGCCAGGCAATCGGGCGCCCGGGCAGGGGGCGCCGTGGGTTGGAGGTCCGGCATATGGGCTATTTCGCGTGGTGGCCGGCCTGGGCCAGGCTGATCCGGGGGATTGGCGTGGGGGCAATGCTCCTCGCCGGCCTCGCTGGCCCGGCGGGCGCCGCGACCCGGCGGGCGCTGCTGGTGGGCGTCGCCGATTACGACCGGCCGGGCCTGAGCCTATCCGGTCCCGGCAATGATGTCGCCCTGATGCGAAACGTGCTGCAGCAGCTTGGCTTCGATCCATCGAACATCGCCACGCTGGCCTCGGACGCAGACCCGGCGCGACGGCCCACCCGTGCGAACGTTCTCGGCGCGCTCGACCGCTTGGCGGCCGAGTCAGGACCGGGCGACCTGGTCTATCTCCATTTGTCCGGCCACGGATCGCAGGAACCCGCCGGGGCGGGCAGCAGCAAGCTGCGCGACGTCCAGGTGTTCCTGCCGCAGGACGTGGGTGAGTGGAACGACGCGGAACAGGTCATCAGCAACGGCATTCCAGACTGGCAGTTCGCCGAGGCGATCACCCGCATCCGTAACGGGGGCGCCCGGGTGTGGGCCGTGTTCGACACCTGCCATGCCGGAACCATGGGCCGGCGGTCGCTTGCGCCGCCCGGCGAGCGGGTGCGGGCGGTGCAGCCTTCCAGTCTCGGCGTGCCGCTCGGGGCGCCGGGGCGGCCTTTGCCACCGCAGGTCCCGCTTAAACTCGGCGCCGGCGACATGGTGGCGTTCTACGCCGTGCAGCCCGACGAGCTTGCGTCGGAACGCGAAGTCGGCGGGCTGACGCCGCCCAGGATCTATGGCGTGTTCACCTGGAGGCTGGCGCAGGCGCTGCTGGCCTCACCGGGCGCGTCGTTCCGGCAATTGTCGCAACGGCTCCTGGCGGAATATGGCGCGATGAACGAGATGCGGACACCGTTGTTCGAGGGGCCGCTGGATCAAAACCTGCAAAGCGCGCAGCCCGCGGCGCTCCGCCAATGGCCGCTCGGCCGCAACGACGATGGCGACCTACAGATCCCAGCAGGCGCGCTGAACGGTTTGAAGCGCGGCACGCGGCTGCTGGTGCTCCCGGACCCGGCGGCGGACGCGCCTGCCGCGCTGGGCTGGGTGACGGTGCGGGAGGTCGGTGCCGTCCAGGCGGTGGTTGATCCGGCGGCGGTTGACGGGCGGGCGGCCTTCAACCCGCTCGCGCTGCCGCCGCGCGCCTTCGCGCGGGTACTGGAAGAGGAGCCGGCCTTTGACCTCACCGTCGCTCCGCCGGAAGCGAATGGCGTCGTCGGCCAAGCCGACGCGATAAAAGTCACTGGCGGCCAGGGCAATGGGCCGGAACGGCGTTTGCGGGACGCCGCCGCGCGGTTGCGCGACAGCCGGGCCGGCGTGGCCCGCGTCCGCTGGGCAGCCCGGGGAGAGGCCGCAGAAGCGCGGCTGTTGATTGCCGACGGGCGGCTTTGGCTGCTCCCGGCCGATGACCGTCCCGCAACCCTCGTGCGCGGCGCGTGGCCGTCGCTCGGCGCGGAGGGCGCCGATGCCGAGCTTGATGGGGGCATTGCTGCCATGCTGTCGAAGGCGGCCCGGGCGCACGGGCTGTTGCGTGCAATGGCTATCTTGGCCGAGCCGCCGTCGCGGGACGCGGACGCCCCGCAGCTTGGGATCAAGATGGTCGTGCAGCCCGCCGGGGAGCCGTCAAGCACGAAATGCCGGGACGCGCCGGCCGGGACCTCGGCCGCGCTTGATCCTTCCGTCATCCCGAAACTGCGGCACTGCGACCGGCTGCGCGCCGATCTGACCAACGGGGGAGACCGGCCGGTCGATGTGACCGTGCTGTATATGGACGCGACCTACGGCATCCAGGCGATGTTCCCGCAAAACGGCCAAACCAACCGGATCGAGCCGGGTCGCAGCTTGCCGCTGTTCATCCGGGTTCGCGCGCTGGAGCAGGACGGCTCGGCCTCGACCACCGGGCGGGAGCGCCTCCTCATCATCGCGGTTCCAGCCCGGCCGGGGGCCGAGCGGGCCGATTTCACCTGGCTCGCCCAAGGTTCGACGCGAGGCACGGTGGAACGGCGCGGCGCGCTGGCTGGCTTCCTCGGTCAGGCTGTGGCTCCGACCCGCAGCGCCGAGTTCAGGGTCGCCGTCCCGCAGCAGGATGCGACGGGCATTCTGCTGAGCTGGGATCTGCTTCCGGGGTTGCCATGAGGATCGCCGTACGGCCCGTATGCCAGGCTGTTGTCGCCCTGCTTGCTGCCGCCCTGCCTGTTATCGCGATGATGGGCAAGGCCGCGGCGCAGGACGCGGCGCTTCAGGTCGCCTATGCCGCCATGACGGAGCGCATCCTGCGGGACGACAAGCCGGGCATCCTGCAATCAGCGCAGGTCATCGGCGACCTCGCGGCGGCGGACCCGGGGCTGCCGGCCGCCGACCGGGCGACGCTGCTGGCACAGCTCGGCGACGCAGTTGCCGCGGCAGGCTCTCCGCAACGGGCGGCGGAGTATTTCAGCCAGTGCGTGTCGCTGCGTGGGCCACAGACGGACCCGGCGGCGCTCGACTGCCTCCGCAAGCAGCGCGACGCCTTGACCGCCATACCCGACCCAGCACCCGACACCCGAGACCGAGCCAGGGCCATGGCCGATGCGGTCGTCGCCGCGGCGGCGCGCCTTTACGGCGCCGGCAGCCCGCTGCTTGCCCCGGACCACCTCGCGGTGGCGCAGCTGGCGGAGGCTGCGGGGGACG
>CAHJXG010000397.1 GCA_903644035.1 Rhodospirillales bacterium | reverse complement strand
GCAGCTACGGCGGCGGACCCGAGCGCCTGGCCGCCGCTGCCGGTTCAGCCGACCGCCGCAGCCACCGTCTTGCCGCCCAGGTAGGCCGCCCGCACGTCCGGGTTGCTCCAAAGCTCTGCGGGCTTGCCCGAGACCAGCAGGCTCCCGGTCTCCAGCACGTAGCCGCGGTCGGCGACGGACAGCGCCATGTGCGCGTTCTGCTCGACCAGCAGCACCGTGGTGCCGCGCCGGCGGATTTCGGCGATGATCCGGAACACCTGCTGCACGATCAGCGGTGCCAGGCCCAGCGACGGCTCGTCCAGCAGCAGCAGGCGGGGCTTCGCCATCATGCCGCGGGCGACGGCCACCATCTGCAGCTGCCCGCCCGACAGCGTCCACCCCAGCGCGTGCTCCAGCCGCTTCAGGTCGGGGAAGAACACCAGCATCTCGTCGGTCTCCTGCTCCAGGACGCGACGGCTTACCCCCCGGCGGTTGCTGCCGCCGAGCAGGATGTTCTCCCGCACCGTCAGCCCCGGGAACACCCGGCGCCCCTCCGGCACGTGGGCGATGCCCAGACGCACGATGGCCTCCGGCTTCATGCCGATCAGCGACTGCCCGGCGAAGCTCAGCCGGCCCGTGACGTTGGGCACAAGGCCGGAGATGGCGCGCAGCGTGGTGCTCTTGCCCGCCCCGTTGCTGCCCAGGAGGGCAACGATCTCACCCTCCTCGACCACCAGCGAGAGGTCCTTCAGCACGTCGCCCGCGCCGTAGCGCGCGACGAGGCCGCCCAGCTCAAGCAGCGGCATCTTGACGAGGCTCCCCCAGATAGGCGGCGATGACGTCCGGGTGGGACAGCACGTCGCGCGGCCTGCCATCGGCGATTCGGCGGCCGAAGTTCAGCACGGTGATATGGTCGGCCACCTGCTCGACCAGGTTCATGTCGTGATCGACGATCAGGATCGTGAGGCCATGGCCCTTGAGCCGGCGCAGCAGCAGCCCAAGCTCGTGCTTCTCCGTGAGGTTGAGGCCGGCCGCCGGCTCGTCCAGCAACAGCACCTGCGGGTTGCCGGCCAGAGCCCGGGCGATCTCGACGTAGCGCTGGGTGCCGTAGGAGAGCGTGCCGACCATGCGGTTGGCCTCGGTGCGCAGGCCGACGAAGTCGAGCGCCGCGAGCGCCCGCTCGACGACCAGGGCCGGCTGCTCCGCAATGTCGTTGCCGGGCCGCTCGGCGCCGACCATGACGTTCTCCAGCACGGTCATACCGCGGAACACCCGGATGTTCTGGAAGGTGCGGGCCAGGCCGCGCCGGGTGCGCTGGTGCGCCGCGGTCCCGGTCACGTCCTGGCCGGCGATGGCGATGCGCCCGGCGGTGGGGCGATACAGCCCGGTCACGACGTTGATGAAGGTGGTCTTGCCGGAGCCGTTGGGGCCGATCAGCGCGTGCACCGTGCCGCGGCGCACCGCCATGTCCACGCCGTCCAGCGCCTTGAGGCCGCCGAAATGCTTGGCGAGGCCCTCGATCGACATGGCGGCCTCCTCAGTCTCGGCCCCGCGCTGACTGAGCAGCGGCAGGGGCGTGACCGCGCCGGCGCTCACGGGCGCGGGACGGCGCAGGCGGTGGGTGAGGCCCCACAGCCCGTCGGGAAGGAACACCATGATCAGGATGACGGCGGCGCCATACACCGCGAGGTAGACCTGGCGCAGGAAGCGCAGCCACTCCGGCAGGATCACCAGCAGCCCGGTGCCGAGCAGCGCGCCGAATGGCGACTGCACCCCGCCCAGCAGCGCCATAGTCAGCAGCACGATGCTCTCGCCGAAGCCGAACTGGTCCGGGCTGATATAGGCGAAGGCGCCGGCGAACAGCCCGCCGCCCAGGCCGCCCAGCAGCGCGCTGATGGCGAACGCCAGCACCTTGGTGGTGAAGATGTCGATGCCGCAGGTGCTGGCCGCGATCTCGTTGTCGCGGACCGCCTGCATGGCGCGGCCGAGCCGCGTGGTCTTCAGCCGCCAGATATACCAGGTGACGCACATGAGGGCGACGAGGCACAGCGCCAGGTACTGGTCGCCGCTGTCGAGCCGCAGGCCCGGCACGCTGGGGCGCGTGATGTTCTTCACCCCGTCCGGCCCGTGCGTCAGGCCCGCCCAGTTGTTCAGCACCAGGGTCAGGATCTGCTGGAAGCTGATGGTGACCATGGCGAGGTAGTGCCCGCCCAGCCTGAGGCTCGCCAGGCCGAGCGCCACGCCGAACACGCCGGCCAAGGCCACGCCCACCGCCAGCGCCACGAAGAACGGCAGCCCGAAGTCGACCGTGCCGAGCGCCACGCCGTAGGCGCCGAGGCCGAAGAACGCCGCCTGCGCCAACGAGATCTGCCCGCAGTAGCCGAGCACGACCACCAGCCCTGCCACCGCGATGGCGTAGGTCGCCGCCTGCATGACGATGTTGAGGGTGTATCCCTGCTCCGGCACCAGGCTCGACAGCGCAAGCACGCCGACGATGGCGGCGGCGAGCGCCGGAAGGCCGCGCCAGGCCCGCGCCTGCACGACGCCGGGTGCCCTCGCGAGCGTGGTCGTGCTCATGCCTTCTCCGCGATCTTCTCGCCGAACAGCCCTTGCGGGCGGACCAGCAGGAACAGCAGCAGCAGCCCGAACGCCAGCGCGTCCTTGTAGGGCACCGAGACATAGGCCGCGCCGAACGTCTCGACGACGCCGAGCGCCAGCCCTCCCAGGATGGCGCCGGGGATGTTGCCGAAGCCGCCGATGATGTTGGCGGCGAACGCCTTGAGCGAGATGATGGTGCCCATGCCCACGGACACGAACAGCACCGGCGCCACCAGGATGCCGGCCAGCCCGCCCAGCGCCGCGCTGTAGGCGAAGGTGATCAGGATCATCAGCGCCACGGGGATGCCGAGCAGGCTCGCCATCTCCTTGTCCTGGCTGGTGGCCTGCAGCTTCTTGCCGAGCAGGGTCTTCTCGAAGATCAGGAACTGCAGCAGCACCATGACCGCCGCCGTCACCATGATGGCGAGGTACTGGCTGTCCATGAACACGCCGCCGACCTCAAAGCCCGGCGTGTCGAACAGGCCGGGCAGCACCTCCGGGCTGGGGCCGTACAGCGCCAGCACGGTGTTGGCGAGGAAGATGCTGGCGCCGATGGTGCTGATGATCACCGGCATCTGCCCGCGGTGGCGCAGCGGCCAGTAGGTGGCGCCGGCGAACAGCACGCCGAACCCGGCCATCAGCACCACGGCGACCGGCAGGGCCACCAGATAGGGCACGCCCAGCAGGCCCGACAGCACGACCATCGCGTAGGCGCCCAGCATGGAGAACTCGCCCTGGGCGAAGTTCACCACGCTCGCCGCCCGGATCAGCAGCACGAAGCCGAGCGCCACCAGCGCGTAGATCGCGCCGATGCCGATGCCGGTGAACAGCAGCTGCGGGACCAGGCTCACTCTTTGACTTCGATGCGGCGGTCGAACACGATCTTGCCGGCCTCGTTCTTGACGACGTTGTAGCCGCGCAGGCCGTCGCCCTTGTCGTCGAAGTTGTACTCGCCCTCCGCCCCCTCGAAGCCCCGGATGGAGGCGAGCGCCGCGCGGAGCTTCTCAGGCTCGGTGCTGCCGGCGTCGCTGATCGCCCGCGCCAGCAGGTTCACCGCGTCGAAGATCCAGGAGGACTGGCCGTCCGCGTTCGACTTGTAGAGCGCCTGGTAGCGGTCGGCGAAGGCCTTGGACGCCGGGGTCGCGTCCGCCGCGTAGTCGGCGACGCCGTAGGTGCCATAGAGCGCGCGTCCCGCCAGGTTGAGCGCCGTGGTGTTGACGATGGACGGCGACCCCACCCAGGGAATGGTGACGCCAAGCTGCCGAAGCTGGCGCGCGAAGATGCCGAGGTCGTTCTCGAAGGTGAAGTAGCTGCCGACCACATCCGCCCCCGACTGCCGCACCGCCAGCACGACGGCGGTGTAGTCCGACGCCTGGTTGGTGTAGCCCTGCATCAGCACCGGGGTGATCCCCTTGGCCTTCAGCGCCGCCTCCAGCGCCTTGGACCCGTTGGTGCCGAAGGCGTCGGTCGAGAACACGACCGCCCACTTCTGCTTCTTCAGATCGCCCACGCCGAACTCGGCGATGACCTTGGCGGAGTAGCTGTCGTTCGGCCGGCAACGGAACAGCCACTTGTTGCCCTGCTGCGTGAGCGTCGGGTCGGTGCCGCCGAACATCATCGGCTTGCCCACCTTCAGCACGTCCGGCGACATGGCGTGGACCTGGGTGCTGCGGATCGAGCCGATGAACGCCGCGATGTCGGGGCGGCCGGCCAGCCGGCTGAACGCCAGCACGGCGCCGGGGTTGGTGGTCTGGTCGTCCTCGACCACCAGTTCCAGCTTGCGGCCCAGCACGCCCTTCTCGTTGATCGTTTCCAGCGCCTGGCGCGCGCCGTTCAGCTGCAGCTTGCCGGCCTCCGCCGCCGGCCCGGTGGCGGGGGAGACGACGCCGATCTTGATGGTGTCCTCGGCGCGGGCCAGCCGCGGAACGGCGGCCACGGCGGCAAGCGACGCGAACGCCCGGCGGGTTAAATGGGGCCTCATGGTCTCAACTCCCTGTATGGCTCTGGCGGCCGAGTTGGCCGAGATACGAACACACGCGCGCGCCGACTACAACCCTCAGGCGGATCGGATTGCCATCGCGACGTCGGCT
>CAHJXG010000396.1 GCA_903644035.1 Rhodospirillales bacterium | reverse complement strand
CCCCCCCGCCGGTGATCAGCACCGGTTCGATCACCACCGCCGCGAGTTCGTGGCGGTGGTGGGCTATGACCGAGGCGAAGCCCTCGGTATCGCCGAACTCGGCCACAAGCGTGCGGCCCGGCAGCGCTCCTTGTCCATGCAGCCCGGCCTCCAGGTCGGGATAGGTGCCGTGGTAGGCCGTACGCGCCTTCAGGATCAGCGTCCGCTTTGTGAAGTGCCGTGCAACCTTCACCGCCAGCATCGTCGCCTCGTTGCCGGAATTGGTAAATCGCACCTGATCCATGCCGGGTACCCGGCCGGCCAAGTAGGCCGCGAACTCAATCTGAGCTTCGGAGGAGCCAGGCCAGGCCCAGCCGCGCGCTGCCGCATCCGCGATCGCTTCGACCACGGGCGGGAAGGCATGGCCGTGGATCAGGCTCATGCCGTTATAGGCGAAGTCGATGTATTCGTTGCCGTCGACATCCGTGATCCAGGCGCCCTGGCCGCTTCGGTTCACCACGGGATAGGGCACATGATAGCCGAAGTTGCGGCTCACTCCGCCCGCGACGACGCGGCGCGACTCCGCCATCAGCCCGCGCGACCGGGGCGTGCGCTGCAGGTAACAAGTCTGCGCGGCGTTCATCAGCGTTCTGCATCCGGCAGGAAGGCGGTGGCGTCGATCTCGATGCGGGCATTCAGCAGCAACCCTGCCACCTGGACGGCACTGCTGGAGGGCGGGTTGCCGGGGAAGAACACGCCGCGGAGGCGGGAGAATTCAGCGTAGGGGGCCAAGTCCGTCAAATAGACCTGTATCTTGACGACGTCGGCCATCGTCGCGCCCGCCTTGACCAGCGTCTCTTGGATTCGTTCAAAACAGACCCTGGCCTCGTCGGCGAACTCCATGGTGTTCGGACCGCCCGCGTAGGGCACTCCGACCTGCCCGGAAACCATGATCCAGGCGCCCGGCGCCTTCGGGATCACGACCGCCTCGCTGAAGCTTTTGGAGAGCGGACTTGGCAGGTGCACGAGGCTCATGGACATACTCCGTGGCTGGGGCAGGGATCGTGCCCGGGATGGGTCTTTGAGGTTCTAGGAACGACCTTCCTATGAGGAGGCTTTTCCAAGCATCGTTCGGGACATGACTTCGGCCGTCGGGGTGGAGGACGCGTCGTGGCTGAAAGATGACCGTTACGGTCCTGGGGTCACCACCGCCTGCCGTGGCTTCGGCTCGGGACCGCTGGCGAGCGATTGCTGCAGTGGCGCCGTCATCTTCGTCATATCGGCCATTTTGCCGGATAGATAAGCTGGCCGCAGCGAATCCTCCGCCCATTTCACGGCGAAGGCCGCGACGTAGCTCATCATCACGTAGACGAAGCCCACCAGCAGGTACACGTCCATGGTACGAAACGTATCGGCAATGATTTCCGTGCCGGCGCGCAGCAGTTCCTCCACGGAGATGAACGAAACCAGCGCGCAATCCTTCAGCAATGAAATGAAATAGCCGCCGAGAGTGGGGGTGGCGATGGCCAACGCCTGCGGCAGCACCACCAGCCGATAGGTCAGCACGCCGTTCAATCCCAAGCTCAAGGCGGCATCGTGCTGATCCTGAACGACCGCCAGGATGGCGGAGCGGAAGACTTCTGAGAGATAGGCGCCGAGATTTATCGAAAGCCCAAGCACGCCCGCCCAGAACGCCGGCAGGCGTATGCCGAATCCAGGCAGGGCGAAGTAGATCAGCAGCAGCAGCACGACCAGCGGAGTGCCACGGCACAGATCGACGTAGACACGGGCAATGAGACGCAACGGCCACGGGGCGGCCAGCCTGGCGATTGCGGTCAGCAGACCCAGCAGAGTGCCGATGATCATGCTAAGCACGCTGACCTCGAGCGTCGTTACCGCTCCGGCGAGAAGACGGGGCAGATAGGTCGGCACGAAATGGAAGAAGTATTCATACATGCGGAAGCCCATGTCAGGCCCGGCCGGCCGAATCGCGGCGAGCGACCCGGCCCAGCCTGGATTGCGTTCGTCAGCGTTTCAGCATGTGATCCATCGTCTGCGACTCGTCCCAGGCGCGGTATGTCGTCAAGATCATCTGGCGCGTGCCGTCTGCATCCATCGCCCTGATCGCATCGTTCAGCGCCGCCTGCAGGGCGGTGTCGTCCTTGCGCATCGCTACCCCCGTGCCGCCCATCAGGTAGGGAGCCTTGTCCTGCACGTCCTGCCATTTTGAGTCGACGATCAGAGGCAGGCTGACATGCTCCAGCATCCGTATGTTGGGCGTGATCTCCCTCTGTCCCTCGAAGGAGAACCGGTCGAAGATCAACGCGTCGACCTGGTTGTTGAGCAGGGCAAGGAAGGGCGTCTTCTGGTCGTTGAATGCTTTGATGCTCGCGCCATAGCCCTTGCTGACCAACGCCTTGGCCTGGACTTCCTCCACGGTGCCCACCGTCGTGCCCAGCGTCTTCCCCCTCAGGTCATCGAGCGTCTTGATCGGCGAGTCCGCCATTACGATGATGTGATCGTCCTGGAAGAAGTAGGGAATGCTGAACTCCACGCCGCCCTCCGTGCGACGCTGCTCAGTCATGGTCATGCCGCTCCAGATGATGTCGCACCGACCTGACTTCAGCCCGGGGATCAACGCCGCCCATTCAAGCTGCACGAAGTTGATCTTCGAAATGCCGAGCTTCTTCGTTGCGTACGTCATCATCTCATACTCGAAGCCAGCGAAGCTGCCATCCGCGTTCTTGTAGATGTAGGGGCGCAGGCCGATGACGCCGTTGCAGATGCTGATCTCACCCCGCGCCTTGATGTCCGTAAGCGTGTCCGCCCGTGCGGCGGGCGATCCCGGTCCGGCCAGGACCGCAGACAGGCCGAACCATATTGCGGTTCCCGTAATGGTCCTGCGAAGAGATGCCATGGTCACTGTCTCCGTTCTGCTGTCCGGCGAAACCGCTCAGTCGATATGGCTCCAGCGATGAGCCAGAGAAAATCCAGCACGCCCGAGCACAGCTCGTGCCGACTCGCGCGCGCGCTTGTAGGCAAGCCCCTCGTCGATCAACGTCGAGACGCCATGGCGCAAAACCATCACGCCGTTCACCAGAACCGTATCCACCGATTTCGACCGGTTGATCAGCACCAGGTCATGGATCGGATTCAGCCCGGGCTGGCACTCCGGAAGGTCGCTGCGCCTTATGACGATATCGGCGCGCTTGCCGGGCTCGATGCTGCCGATCCGGTCGGACAGGCCCACCGCGCGCGCGCCGCCCAGCGTCTGCATCTCCAGTATCTCCTCGGCGGCGATGAACTTGCCATCGCCGCGCGTCGAGACATAGGCAAGCCAGCCGTTCTCGCCCATTGTCCAGGCCTTCGCCACATCGGTGCCGAAGGCGATCGGCACGCCGGCGCGCAGGAACTCCGGCATCTGGCAGGGATGTCGCGTGCCGATCCCGTAATACAGGAAGTTGCCGGGGTGCCAGATCAGGCTCATTCCGGACGAGACCACCGGTGCAACCTCGTCGGGCCGGATGATGTTCATATGGACGAAGCTGCAATTCGGACCCAGCATCCCGATGTCCGCAAGGTGCACCAGCGGATGCCGCCCCAGCCGTCGGTCGTCGGCCTCCACATCCTCCAACCCGAACGACTGGTGCTGGCACAGCACCGTGCCATGCGCATCGGCGCAGGCTTTGGCCGCGAGCGACAGCTCGTCTGACGCCGTGGCGCAGCCGTACAATGCGACATGGGCGTGCACGGTGTCCCGCCCGTCAGCGTTGCGCCACAACTGCCTGCCGAGGGTCGCATGGGCGCGCGCGGATGTCGCGGGAACACGGGGCAGCTCGTGCGTCATCGGCACCTCGCCGTCCAAATCCCAGACATACGGGTCGGTGACGGAGGCACGAATGCCCACCGCGCGGGCCGCTTGCGCCACGGCGTCAGGCTCGAACGCCGTGCCGCCCTCCATGAAGCACGTGGTGCCGTTCTTCAGGAACTCCAGCGAAGCATGCAGTGCGCTGGCATACTCGTCCTCGTCGGTCAGGGCATTGAGCCATCGGCTGAAATCGCTGACTCCCATCGTCCGCGGGGCGGCATCGGGCGCGTCCGGCAGCGCGCCGCGGCTGCCATGCAGCGTCGCGTGGTAATGGGCATCGATCAGGCCGGGATGCACGATGCCGCCGCCTGCATCCAGTTCCCGCAATGCCTGGAAGCAAGGAGCGATCTCGGTCTCGGGTCCGACGGCGACGATATTGGCTCCGGCGACCGCTATAGCGCCGGAACGATACACGCGGCGCCCGGCATCCATGGTGATCACGCAGCCGTTGCGGATCAGCAGGTCGCAGACTGCCGGAATCCGGCCAGCCGCACCCGCCCGCGGCCCGGTCATGACCGGGCCCTCGATCGCAACCTGGGTTGCAACCCAACCTCGGGCGTTGAATTGCGTGCCCTCATGGCGTTGTCGCATCCATGGTGGACTGCTTCACGCGAGGAAAATCCGCCGGGTCCGCAAACCGGCGCAGCACGTTGCTGGTGATCCTCGCGACGGGATTGTCGAAATCCCGGCAAGCCAGCGCCGCCACCCAGGATATGGAGCCGGCGGAAAACACGGCGCCGCCATGGCCGGTCTCGAAGAACACCATGTCGGCGCGCACCTGCGGGCATTCCACGCCGCCCACCGCCAGGTGGGTGGCTTCCAGAGCCTCGTTGACCAGCAGCATGTTGTCGGTGAACTGGTCGGCAGTCGCGACCACGAGCGCATGCGGTGGCGAGCCGAGTTTTGGGTCGTAGTGGTCGATCTCCTGTCCGGCGGCGCCGCCGAAGCCGGCGCCCCTGTCGCCGATCGGCTCGTCGCCCACGCCCTCGAAGATGAAGGCAGCGCGGGGGTCGTGGGATGCCGAAAGGCGACGATACGGGATCGCCACGTCAAAACCCTCGGCGCAGTAGCCGACGCCCACCACCGACTGCGGCGGCCGTCCCAGCCGGCGCCAGATCCCGCCGGTCTCGCCGGTGAAGCTGAGCGTCGTCTCGCCGGGTTCGGCGGCCCAGGGACGGTTGCCGTCCTCG